>CAZEFU010000031.1:0-10948 GCA_964511515.1 uncultured Wenzhouxiangellaceae bacterium | reverse complement strand
CGCTACACACCAGCGCAGAGCATTAGCGGCTACTTTCATGTCTGTTACGACCGGGGCCAACAAGTGCGGGATCCCATCGTATACCGATAGCTCCAGCATTTTAGGATCAATCATGATCATTCGAACTTGCTCTGGAGTAGATTTAAACAGCAAGCTGATTATCATTGAATTAACCGCTACTGATTTACCAGAACCTGTAGTACCTGCGACTAATAAATGCGGCATCTTAGCGATATCTGCTATTTTTGCACGCCCCGAAATACCCTTGCCTAAAGCCAGAGTAAGCGGTGATGCAGACTTCTCATAGGCATTAGAGCCTAATATTTCGGATAAATAGACGATTTGCCGATTTACATTAGGTATTTCCAGGCCAATTACCGATTTTCCTGGAATTACATCAACTATTCGTACAGAAACCACACTCAGGCCGCGCGCCAGATCCTTGGCTAAATTTGCTACTTGGCTACCTTTTACTCCGGCTGCTGGCAGTAATTCAAAGCGAGTGATCACAGGCCCTGGGTGAACTGCTACTACATCGGCAACAATACCAAAGTCAGCTAGTTTTAACTCTACCTGCCGAGATAATGATTCCAGGTCTTCTTTGCTATAGCCAGGGCCGTGCTCTGGCGGCTCATCCAATAGCTCTAATGGCGGTAAGGCACCGGCAGGCAGGCTCTTGAATAGTTGCCGCTGGGCTTCTTTTTGCACTCTTTTGCTGGGCTGTTCCTTGGTCGGCAAAACCTGTGGTTCAATGCGTGGCTTAGCTTTGCCACGCTTACGCCGAGTATCAGCTTTTCGGGTTATATCACGATGAGCTTTGGCTCGGCGTCCAGCAAACCAATCTCCGGCAGCACTGGCAATGGTGCCAAGTGAGCCGAAGAAATTTAATACCAGTGCACCAATTACATCCATTACGCGGAGCCAGGACAAACCGGTAAAGAAGGACAGCCCGGTAAGAAAGGTTGCCAACAGAAATAAAGTTGCTCCGAGCGCACCAGTGGTATCGAGCAAAGGATCGGCGATTAATTGACCCAATACCCCGCCCGCCAGGTCTGAACTTGGCATGCTGCCCAAACTTGGATTAGCGTGTAAATGCGCCAGGCCTGTACCAGCACCAAGAATAAGCAAAAACCCTACCACTGAGGCCAGAGTTTCCAGCCGGTGCTGGGCTTCAACCTTACTGGCACGGTAGATCAGATAACCTGCCTGAATTAGCATTAACGGTAGCAGCCAAGCTAGATAGCCAGAAAAATACAATAAAGCATCAGCGATCCAGGCGCCTGCCTGACCACCAATATTATGAATACTTACCGGGTCAACACTATTTGACGGCCCAGGATCACCCGGGTCATAAGTAAACAGGCTTAAAAGAAGATAGACGGCTGCCAGAATACTGAGTAGAAACACGCTCTCGCGCAGGCGCAGGGCTAACTGATCTCCAACTTCCGCTGCGCTTTTGCCTTTTTTGCGTGCCTGTTTAGCCAATTAATTGCCTCATCTATTTGCATAAGCTCATGAAGTTTATGCGGTATCAGTTATATTTGATTGTTATTTATTATGTTTTTACCAAAACTCTATGGTCATGATAGCAGATTATTAAAATTGAACAAGTAGCAAAATAATCACTTCCAATGGCCTCTCATCTGTGGCTTAGAATCAACGGCTACTGTAGAATGCATTTGCAATCAAATTGCCATAAATACCTTGATGGAGAATTATACATGAGTGAAACCAAGCACAGCCGGGTTCTTATCCTGGGCTCAGGTCCAGCGGGCTATAGCGCCGCTGTTTATGCTGCCAGAGCGAACTTAAAACCTGTATTGATTACCGGCATGGAGAAAGGCGGTCAGTTAACTACTACCACCGATGTCGATAACTGGCCTGGTGATCATGCTGGTGTGCAAGGACCTGAACTGATGGAGAGAATGTTAAAACATGCGGAGCGTTTTGATACTGAAGTGATTTTTGACCACATTCACACCACCCATCTAAATTCCAAACCTTTTGTTCTTGAGGGCGATAGCGGCAGTTATAGCTGTGATGCACTAATCATTGCTACAGGTGCAAGTGCGCAATATCTTGGCCTGCCTTCTGAGCAAGCTTTTATGGGACGTGGAGTTTCTGCATGTGCAACTTGCGATGGGTTTTTCTATCGGGAGCAGCCAATTGCGGTAATTGGTGGTGGCAATACTGCAGTAGAGGAAGCTCTTTATCTTTCAAATATTGCCTCTCATGTAACCTTGGTGCACCGGCGCGATAAATTACGCGGCGAGAAAATCCTGCATGACCGTTTGTTTAAAAAAGAAAAAGAAGGCAAGGTTACAATTCTTTGGGATCATGTGCTGGAAGAGGTTCTTGGTGATGACAGCGGGGTCACAGGTATTCAACTTCGCGGGGTTAAAACTGAGGCTGAAAAATTAGTCGATGTAAAAGGTGTATTTATCGCTATTGGGCATAAACCAAATACGGAGATCTTTAAAGATCAGCTGGATATGAGAAATGCCTATATTAATATTAATGGCGGCACTGATGGCTTTGCTACAGCTACTAGCATTCCAGGAATATTTGCTGCTGGAGATGTGGCTGATCATGTCTATCGCCAAGCAGTAACCTCAGCGGGCTTTGGTTGTATGGCAGCTTTAGATTCAGAGCGATATCTGGAAGAAGCGGAGTAATAATAGAACTCTAGTAATTTCCGGCTTGCAACTGTTCTCATAAGGTCTACAATTAACTTATGGGAATACGCCAGCTTCACAATGATCCATTAGCACCATTTCCAGCGGTCTCGCTTGCTGCAATAGACCCAAATGGCTTGCTGGCATGGGGTGGCGACCTTAAACCGCAACGACTTCTGAACGCTTATCGCAGTGGGATTTTCCCATGGTATACCCAAGGAGAGGAAATTCTCTGGTGGGCGCCGAGACCACGTGCCGTATTGTTTCCAGCAGATGTCTATATCTCCAGGCGCCTTGCACGGAAAATGCGTTCAAGCAAGTATAGGGTAAGTACAGATACAGCCTTTGGCAGAGTTATGGACGCTTGCGGCAGCAGCCGTAAAGAAGGCACCTGGATTACTGCTGAGATGCAAAAAGCATATACGCAGCTACACCAAATGGGTTACGGCCATTCAGTTGAAGTTTGGCAGGACGATACCTTAATTGGGGGTTTGTACGGATTGGTAATTGGCAAAATGTATTTTGCCGAGTCTATGTTTTCTATCTCAACCGATGCCAGTAAAATAGCTCTAGTGAGTCTTTGCAGAAAGCTTGTGGCACATGATTTTCAGCTGATTGACTGCCAGTTGCAAAGTCCGCACTTAAAAAGCATGGGTGTTGTGACTATTCCACGCAAGCAGTATATGGAAATCCTGAAAGCCTCTACAGTTAATCAAAAACAGCCACAAAATTGGAGCGATTGGTTCTCTACGGCTTGATTAGTAATTTACTTAAAGGCTTTCTTGCCAAGCAAGTTAGTGGTGGGAATTGCTAACTATAATGATCTACCGTGCGGCAGGGGCCGTGCTGTTATCAAACAAATGGCAGATTAAATTATAGCGAGTTCCTTTGGTGGTTTCTAAAACCTCATGTAAAAGAGAGGACGAAAAAACCAAAGCAGTCCCGGGCTTGCCTTTATATCCATGGGGGCCGTACTCCTTGAATGCGACCTCTCCCCCCTCATAATCATCATTAAGGTTCATAGATAAAGCAAATTTTCTATAGGCTGTAGCCGGGCTTGTATTATCTCTATGGCCCATTTGATTGCCGCCGCGTTTGCCTACATACCTGGCAATATGAAACTCTTCTCTGCGCGTGACATCGAATGCAAATGCCTTTTTTATTACAGGGTTAACTCTGCTCGCTAGTCGTTGGTCTAGAAGTGAAAGAGCGCCCTTATCCTTGATGATTTGGTCTATCCTGTCTTGCCGGTTGTGCTCATAAATAGGTATTTTGTAATCAGCGCTGATGGCATCGGGACCAGGTGGTAAAACATGCAGTGGGCCGCCAGTTTCGAAAGACTTTATTAATAGTCCACACTCCTCCGGTGAGAGCACATTAGGAATGATTAGTACTGGTGCGTGTGCTGCCACCCACATCTCATTATTGGCTAATTCAACTGGTGAAGTTTGACTCATTATGACCTCAATTGTTTCATCTATATTGGGGGGGCAATCAAACCATGTTCGTATTTGTCTTAACGGCGTTAAAGTAACTATTCGAACGAGATTATTAGACGACTTATGCACTCCGTAAGTAGCGAAGAGGCTACCACTGGCATCGCAAAATATTGGCCAGGGATAATCAGCCTGCTTTCTTAATCTTTTGTTGACAGCCGCATCACTGCACGCGTTTATCGCGAGTACCACCGTATCATTTTGGATGAACTCAGCTTCCCTACGACTAAAAGCCTTTAATATATCAATAACAAAGTTTTCATCACTGCTATCTAAGAGAATCAGGATTAAATATTTGCCAGAAAGGTGATCTTCGGCTAAATTAAGCAAGCGCCCATTTTCATCGCGAGATTCGAACAAAGGTGCTAGCGCCCCAGGCTCTAGTCTTTGTACATATTTGCCAACTAAATCGGCAGCAATATCATATGTAGGTGTTTTTGGAAACATAGGGGAATTCTACAACGTATAGTTGGTGAAGGGTAGCCTGGCTTACAATCATGAATTAGTTAGTTGTCAGCTTCTTAGTCAAGTATTTTCAAGCAACCTCTTAATCCTTTCGAGGCCACGATCAAAGTCTGTGGCGATCCAGTCATCCATTAACAAGGCCATATAACGCCCTGTGATTCGATAAAAAGGGTTTTCAATCTCGGCTAGATCCCACTCGTATTGCCAGCGCAACAAGGTGCCTCGGTCAGATGCTTCCATTATGAAATTGGTTTGCACATCACCCTGCTCGGCAAAGCTCATACGCATCGAAATGTTTTTATAGGCATTTGCTTCAACGATTTCTATCTGCCCCTCACCTTTGCGTTCGCTCTGCCAGTTTAATATGGCACCTGCTCCATGTTCTGAGCCGAGGCTTTCATAACTCATGCTTTCATCATGCCAAGGGCTCCAAAGCGCGTACTTTTCGAAATTATCAAGCGCTCTATATATTGTTATTGGTGAGGCAGCAATGCGAATTGAACGCTCGACAGTCATTTTGTTGGGCAACATAAGACCGACAACAATCAGCAGGGCAAGTAAGGCTGCTAGAAATAAAAAAACTTTACGAATCACTTAATTCTCTCCATCTTTATTAGGGTTTTCAGGCTGGATTTGCCAGTCTGTGTCATCAATATCATCATCTTCATCTTCCCATGAGTATCGTTTAACTGCAACAGCATCTAATTTACGCCAACGAATGGCCATAAAAACACCAATTATCGCACCGGATAAATGCATTTCCCAAGAAGTGCCGGCGCGTATTGGCAGCACACCCCAGATCATGGATGCGTACATAAACCAGATTATCATCGAGACAGCTATTGCACGTAGATCACGGCGTAAGATTCCGGAGACAAATACAAAGGCTAAAATCCCAAAAACAAATCCACTAGCACCGATATGAAAACTAGGCCGTGCAAAAATCCAGGCCAGAGCCGAACTACCAAAATAGATAACTGGCAAAGCTCGTTTACTCGCCATGGGGTATGTGTATAGCGCGGTGAGCAAACCTATAATCAAAGGTAATGTATTGTTAAACAGATGCGCCCAATCGGAATGTATAAGCGGCGCGAAAACTATGCCTAGTAGGCCATTGAATGAGCGCGGGTATAGACCTAATGGTATTAAGTTAGATCCAGATAACTGTGCAAACAACATTATCGACCAAATAAATATGGTTGCAAAAACAGCTTGATTCAACGCCAGCTTGAATCTCTGGCGGTCTTTGCTGAAATTAATTTGCCCCGGATCTGGGCGTCTAAAATACATTAACTTTTATCTAATCCTGATGAAATTACCAAGCGTGATTTATTCATTAGTTCAGGCAGATCCTCAAGGGTCATATTTTTAACAGAAATCGGCTCGTGTAAGCGTAAGTTCATTTTCCCAGGGAACATCAATAAAGAGTGGTTAGGTAAGATGTTACGCGTACCAGTAACTGTTACCGGCAGTATTGGAATCTGCTGCTCAATGGCAATTCGAAATGCGCCTTTCTTGAAGTTTAGAAGTTTTCCATCATCGCTACGCGTACCCTCAGGGAAAAACATTAAACCAACGCCTTCATCCAGATTAGAAATTGCGGCGTTAATAGTCTGCTGTGCTAGCTCTGGTTTAGAGCGGTCAATGAATATATTTCCGATTTTCTCATTAGCAATTCCAATCGCAGGAATCTTTCTGACTTCCTTTTTCATAATCCACTTTAGTGGCAAGCCAATCCAGCCGTAGAGTAGCAAAATGTCGTATTGGCTTTGATGATTGGAAACTACGAGATAAGCCTGGCTTGGATTAATATGCTTGCGTCCATCAACCCTCACCCAGACGGGACTTAGAAAGACACAGCCTTTTGCCCATATAGGCGCAAATATTTTCGCTGATTGCTGGGGGCTAACTAGTTTTGCGTAAATGATGACGATAGTTGCCATTATTATCGTCCAGATAGCCACTAATGGTAAAAATACCAAGATTACATAAACCTGCCAGGGCCAGAGCAGGAGTTTTTTTAGACGTTCACGCATGGTCTAATTGTCGCACTCAAGCCAGGCATAATCAAACTTGTTCAAGCATGATTACCAATGGCATGGGATGAATTGGCAATACTTTGTTATAGTGCGCGATTCAAAATCTAATTCAGGAATTCCCCATGCTTAAAATTAGTCGCACATCTGCCCTGCCCTTGGCGTTACTTGCTTCTTTAGGGCTATCTGCTTGTAATCAACAATCAGAGCCAGCTCCGGTAGAGACAATAAACGAAATAGAAACTACTGAAGCACCAATTGAAGCAGTTAAACCAAGCAGTGGTATTAATATGCTCGCTTTTGATACATCAGTTCGCCCACAAGATGATTTTTATGAATATGTAAGCGGCACCTGGTTGAAAGAATTTGAAATTCCGGCGGATAAATCAAATTATGGTTCGTTTACCAAACTGGCTGATGAGGCGGAAGAAAATCTGCAAGCGCTGATTGAGGAAGTTAGCCAGCAGGAACAAGTAGATGCTGGTTCCGCAGCGCAGAAAATAAGAGATTTCTATAACAGTTATATGGATGCGGATGCTGCTAATCTGATTGGTCTCAAAGGTATTGAAGACGAACTGGAAAAAATTAATGCGATTAAAAACTTTGATGATTATTTCCGAATAATTGGTGAGTTCTCTAAATATGGAGTTAAAGCCCCAGTCGGCGCAGGCATTTTCTCTGACCTGAAAGACCCTGGCACTAATGTTGTTTACTTAGGTCAAGGAGGTTTGAGCCTACCTGATCGTGACTACTATCTGGACGATGCAGAGCGTTATATTAAGGGTCGGGAATTATTTAAAGGTTATGCTGTAAAACTGCTGGCTTTAGCAGGCGCAAGCGATGCCGAGGAAAGAGCCAACAAGTTGTTGCAACTTGAAACCCGTCTTGCTGAAGTTCATTGGACCAAAGAACAAAACCGTGACCCTGTGGCGAGATATAACCCTAAGAATCTGGGTGAGTTAAAGCTATTGTCTCCTGACCTCAACTGGGAACTTATGTTTGCAGGTGCAGAATTACCAATTCGCGAACGCTATATTGTAGCTCAACCTAGCTATGTTGAAGCTGCAGGTAGGATTACCGCAGAGACTGATTTGCAGACCTGGAGAGATTATCTCAGTGTCCAAACAATCGCCGCATTTGCTCCGGTTCTTAACGATGAGACCTTTGCGATATGGTTCGACTTCAACCGTGCTGGCTTGCAAGGCGTACCAGAAGCTCGGCCGCGCTGGAAACGAGCTATTGATGCTACCAATGGCAGTATGGGAGAGCTTATGGGCCAACTGTATGTTCAAAAACACTTTCAGGCTGAATCGAAGGCACGTATGGTAGATTTGGTGAATAATTTAAAGACCGCCTATCACGATTCGATTACCACGCTTGAATGGATGAGTGATGAAACCAAAACTCAAGCACTAGATAAATTATCGAAGTTTTACACCAAGATTGGCTATACCGATACTTGGCGTGACTATTCTAATTTCGAAGTTATCGCTGGTGACTTGATTGGTAATATCAAACGCTCTGCTATCTTCGAGTCGCAACGGCAACTGAACAAACTTGATAAGCCCGTGGATAAAACTGAGTGGTTTATGACACCGCAAACTGTCAATGCTTATTACAATCCAGTTTGGAACGAAATTGTATTTCCAGCAGCTATCTTGCAGCCACCATTTTTCAATGCCGCCGCAGATGATGCAGTAAACTATGGTGGTATTGGCGCAGTTATCGGGCATGAATTTGGCCATGGTTTTGATGACCAAGGGCGAAAGTTTGACGGCAACGGAAATTTACGTGATTGGTGGACTGAAGAGGATGCGGCCAAGTTTGAAATTCGCAGAGCCAAGTTAGCTAGCCAATACGACAGCTTTGTGGTTATCGATGGCCTAACTATTAATGGCGAATTCACCTCGGGTGAAAATATTGGCGACCTTGGTGGTTTATCAATTGCCTATAAAGCCTATAAAGCATCTTTAAACGGCAGTGAAGCCCCAGTTATTGATGGCCTCACTGGTGACCAACGCTTCTTTATGGGCTGGGCACAGGTATGGGCGCGTAATTATCGTGATGAAGAGCTGAAAAAACGTCTGACTACTGACCCACATTCCCCATCAAAAGCACGCGCTAATGTTACTGTGCAAAATATTCCAGCATTTTATGCAGCCTTTAATGTTAAAGAAGGTGATGCCATGTATCTGGCGCCCGAAGACCGGGTTAAGATTTGGTAATATTCCGATCAACTTTGCTAACGGCCGCAATCGCGGCCATTTTTCATTACACTACTTGTAACCTTTTCTAAATATCCTGCGTCTAGAGTTCATATGACTAAGTCAGTTTTCCAGCTAAAGCTCGATGCCAACTTGTTGCACCGAGCTAGACAAGGTGATCAAGCTGCTTATGAGCAGATATATCGCCTGTATGCGGCGGCTGCTTATAATTTAGCCAAGCGCTTGCTGGTGTGCCCTGACCATGCCCGCGATGCAACCCAGGATGCATTCGTTTCAGCATTCAGGAAGTTGGATAAATTTCAGGAAATAGTGCCTTTTTGGTCATGGCTAAAACGAATTGTTAGTAATAGCTGTATTGATATTATGCGTAAACGCAAGCCAGAGGTATCCCTTGATGCGATGCAGGGCGATAGTCACCACCCTAGTGTTGCTGATACCGCCCTTCAACAGTTACATCTAGAGCAGGTATTAGCGAGCCTTGAGCCTGAAGATAGAGTGGTTGTGTGGTTATATGATGTTGAGGGATATAAGCATCGTGAAATAGCTGAAATGTTAAATCGTAGTGTTAGCTATTCTAAAACCAGGTTATCTAGGGCCAGAACTAAATTACTAAATACTGATATTGAGTTACAAAAACATACCGCAGACATGATTGTGGCAAGTAGTTGACGATTTAACAAGAGTAAAAGCATGAATAAACCTATTGAAATTATTGATCCATGCAGATTGCGCGCACTGCCAAGCCTAGAGCTTGAGGATGATTTGTGGCCTAGTATTGAAGCGAAGTTACAAAAGGCAAACAAACCGTCCGCTTTCCGTGGCACGAAGATTATTCTCCTAGCAGCAAGTGCTTTGTTGGCCGTGATTATACTTCAGCAAATGAACATGGTTGACGTGGTTAACAAGCCTGAGCAACTCCAAGTTGCTGGGGAAAGCACTGTAGCACTGGAAAATGACCGACAAAACCAGTTAAAGCGCCTGCTTACAATGTCACAAACGTTAGAAAATAGAATTTATTCACCACAATTACAAAATGGCCCGTTGTCTGCTAATGAAGCTGTGATGATTGCTGAGTTGGAAGATATGATCGCAGTTGTTGACCGGCAGCTTGCACAGCATACCGCAGACCCAGAGCTCTGGTACCGAAGGGTTGCGTTGCTGACTAACTTGGCAGGCATTTATCAGCAGCGCCGTACGCGCGATTTTAGCCAATATGTTGCATTATAAAATGGAGATAATCATGAACAAAAACATACTTAAATTTCTGGGAGTCATTTTGCTCTCTGGCCTTATTTTTAATCCTATACTTGCTGCGGAACTAAATGAGTCCGAGCAGGTAGAGTTGAAAAAGCAGTTGGAACAACAGCGCAAGCAACTTGCATCTAGTCGTAAGCAAATGGAAACAGCTGCGCGGGCGATGGAGGCTGCCTCGCGCAAATTAGCACAAACCAGACGCAAGTTAAACATAGAGAGTGTTCGGATGCATAAAATGGGCGCCTCTGATAACGCGCCCCTAATGTTTACTTCCACAGAGTTTGAATACTCGGCAAGCGGTGATGGCTATATTGGTATCGTCATAAATCAGGATAGCAAGGATGGGCGCTTAAAGATTATTGGCCTAACTCCTGGCGGCCCTGCTTTACAAGCTGGGCTCCTCAAAGGTGATGAAATATTAAGCATCGAGGGCACAGATCTGTTGGTTCTTCCTGAATCTGAAAGGCTTCAGGTATTGCTGGATAACCTTGGTGAAACCTCACCTAATGCACCTATTTCATTAACAGTGCTACGGAACGAGAAACCAGTAACAGTTTCACTGACCACCCAAGAGCGTAAGCCAGGATCACTGCATGTTTTACTGAGGCCGCCTAGCCCTGCTAGACCATCCCCACCACCATCACCTCACTCTCTGACTAAAATCAATCAGCAGTCCTCGACAATCAGTGCCGATACGGTAATAAAACATATTACAGTGCTGAACGATGAAGATGGCACCAAGAAACTTTTAATGCAGCTTAATTCCCCAGATGGCGTGATTAGTGGTCTTAATCCTG
>CAZEFU010000030.1:0-11111 GCA_964511515.1 uncultured Wenzhouxiangellaceae bacterium | reverse complement strand
AGATACAGCCTCGGCGCTCTTTTCAACAGCTACAACTTTGGCACTAAGTTCTGTAGTTTCTTTAGTGGCAGTAGTTGTTTGTTCCTGTAAAACCAGGTTCTCCTGTTGCAGCTTAGAGTTGTCTTGCTTGAGCTTGGCATTATCGTGCTCGAGCTTGTCTAGTCGTTGGCCCATCGATTCAACCTGCTTCATCAACAGTTGAAACTGCTCTGGGCTTACATCTGCACTGGCATTTATACTAATTAATCCAGTCAGTAAAATTGTTATTGCAAATTTCATCTCGTTATCTTTAGGTGTGGCTAGAAAGAAGACCTGCGTTAGAAGTGTGTATTTTACCTGTATAAGCGCCTGGCAAGTAGTGAAATTTAGCTCAAAATGCTTGTACATGCTGATTTAAAGCAGTTTAAATTCAAATTCGTTGCGCTACAGTATCTTGCTGTATAGTTATCGTTCACGAGAAAAAATCGGACTGCCAAGTTTATGTTAGATTTTTACACAGCGCCTACCCCCAATGGTTATAAGGTCAGTATCGCCCTGGAAGAAATGGGCCTGAACTACAAACTGCATGTTGTTGACCTAAGATCAGGCGAACAACACTCTGATGCCTATTTGAAAATCAATTCAAACGGTAAAATCCCGGCTATCATCGATGATGAGAATAGTCAGTTTAATCTTTCAGAATCAGGAGCGATCCTTGTGTATCTGGCCGAAAAAAGCGGCTTGTTCTATGGTAAAGATAGCCAGTCAAGATATCGAGCATTGCAGTGGCTAATGTTCCAGATGAGTGCTTTAGGCCCAATGATGGGTCAGGCAAATGTGTTTTTTCGTTACATGGAAGAAAAAATTCCCACTGCCATTACTCGCTACCACAACGAAGTAAAACGCTTATTCGGGGTAATGGATCAACAATTAGCAGAGCATGAATACATTGCTGGGGAATATTCTATCGCAGATATGGCCTGCTACCCTTGGGTCTCTATACACGACTGGAGCGGTGTTGCACTCGATGACCATGCTCACTTACAAAGGTGGTTTAAGCAAGTCGGTGAACGGCCGGCAGTATTAAAAGCCATGCAGTTACCACCATCAATTGATCGAGATGAAATCATCAACAGCGCCAGAAATATTATCACCCGCTAGATATTGAGCTACCAGCACAAGTCCCCTCCTTATGCTAAGGTTACTGGCAAGCCCATAGAGACAGGTAACTCATGAGCGAACAACCTAGCAATCCAAATAAAATAAATTCCGAATTGGAAAACAAAATAGAAGACACTCGGCCTTTTGTTGCTCCATGTAGAAAAGTTGGGCTAGATGCCCCATTTCGTTGGTTAAAACTTGGCTGGAAGGATTTCCGTAGCACAGGAAGACTCAGCCTGGCTTACGGCTTGGTAATGGTTGCAATTGGAATGCTTGTAAGCTTCTTTTCATGGCAAGCCCACAGTTTTGTACTAGCTATTGCCCTTATTGGGGGCTTCTTTTTCGTTGGCCCGATAATTGCTATTGGCTTGTACTCAATGTCCAGGCAGCTAGAAGTGGGCATTCGACCAGAGCTGATACGCTGCCTTCGAGCCAGCAGAAAGCGCCTGGCAAATATAATGATTTTGTCATTTGTATTCCTGGTTGTGTTTCTAATTTGGGCCAGATCAGCCTCAATGGTGCATATTTTCTTCCCTAGCGTTGGTGAAATTAAAATTACGGATTTAGGAGTATTTCTAACCGTTGGTACCGCAGTAGGAGCTATTTTCGCAAGCATTATCTTTTGTATTGGGGCGTTTTCTATACCTATGCTATTGGATCGCAAGGTTGACTCAGTAACAGCGGTCATTACCTCAATAAATGCAGTATTACACAATAAACGCACAATGTTACTTTGGGGATTATTGATTGTTGCCGGAATATTACTAGGAATAATTACAGCATTTATTGGCCTGGCGGTCACTCTACCGGTAATAGGTCATGCTACTTGGCATGCTTACCGGGAAGTTATTAACCCAGATGCCTGGGAACGTAACCCGGGTGTCGGTGACTCAGAGATTGCTCAATAGGTGGTGCTTCAAACTCTCATAGTTATTATCAAGATCTACTGATAAAACTGCTCTTGTTTTAACAGCAGTTAATTCATCGGGCAGTGGTATTTCCCTAGCAAGAGTTGCATTCATAGTTTCAACAAACTTCGCAGGATGAGCGGTACACAAGAACACTGAAGTATCCTCGGATTCACCAAATTCTTTATGATCTTGCTTCAATGCAGCATACGCCAGAGCGCTATGTGGGTCGGCGAGGTAGCCTGAATCATCCAGCTCTCTAATTGCACTTAAAGTCTCCTGCTCGCTTATTCTGCGGGCAAACATTTGTTGCTCGAACAACTCTGGGCGATTCTGTGCCAGATGCTGAATACGAATAAAGTTATTCGGCAAGGAAACATCCATAGCGTTAGTGATAGTAGCTATCGTACTACGCGGGTCCCACTGGCCTTCAGCCAAAAACCTGGGTACGGTATCGTTTTCATTGGTTGCCGCTATCAAACGCCGCATTGGCAGACCCATGCAGTGAGCTATCATTCCAGCTGTAGCATTGCCAAAGTTCCCACTGGGCACACTATATATTGCGTTTTGTGCTTTCTTGTAACCCAGCTGAGCTGCCGCTTCAAAGTAATAACATACCTGCGCCAACAAACGCGCTATATTGATTGAGTTAGCAGAATTAAGATTTAAAGGCTGGCGAATATCTATATCACTAAATGCTTGTTTGACTAAATGCTGGCAGGCATCAAAATCAGCTTCGATGGCGATAGTGTGAATATTTCCACCCAGGGTACAAAATAATTTTTCCTGAAGCGGGGCGATTTTACCTTTGGGATAAAGAATAACCGCTCGAATATTTTTCATGCCGTAAAATGCATGTGCAACTGCAGCACCGGTGTCTCCAGATGTGGCAGTTAAGATAGTTTGAGTTTGCTCGCCAGCAAACCTCTCAAAGCATTGACCTAAAAACCTTGCTCCAAAATCCTTAAAGGCCAAGGATGGCCCATGAAATAACTCCAGCGCATGCACATTATTGTGGCCTGGAACCGGTACCAGTGACAGGTCGAAGTTAAATGCCTTCTCTAACATCTCCTGCAAGGCATCGGGTCTGAGCACATCTGCTAGATACGGTTGCAATATTTCACAGCTACGGCTGATAAAATCTTGTTCCAGCAACTCTTCCAGATTACTGATTACTGGTATTTGATCGGGGAAGAATAAACCCTGATTCTGGCCCAAACCGCGCATCACCGCCTGTTTGAAGTTGACCTGCTCAGTTGTCAGTCGAATATTGCTATAACGCATTTTCAACTCTGCTCAATTGTTACTGGACTTAGGCGTGGGCGGCAAATCCGACAAAAAGAATTGTCATTTATTGTGTAATTTTGCTCAAGCCAGTCAGCAATTACTGGGGCGGTTTGTTGACCGCATATTGCAAACATTGTTGGTCCAGAGCCGGATATACCAACAGCCTCAGCACCCATCTCAATACAAGCCTGCTTGGCTTTCAAATAATCCGTAATTAGTGGAGCTCGCAATGGTTCTGCAAGGAAATCTTGTAATTGTGAAGTGGCTAACGGCCAGTCTGTGTTTTGCCCTGCGGCAATAAAGTTTTGTAAATACGCCATCTGTTTAAGCACCAGATTGTGGGCAAACACCGTGGGCAAGACTGCACGCATTGCTTTGGTAGCCAGTTGCTCACCTGAATAGGCAACTACTATTTGCCAGTCTGAATTGACAGCTAATTGACGACATAGACTCCCAGTGGAAAGTACCAAGCCACCTAATAATGAGGGGGCGACATTATCCAGATGAACACTACCACTTACCCTTCCTTCCAAAACCCCACATAGCTCTAATAATTTTTCTTGGCTTAGTGGCGAGTCTGCATAAGCATTAATCGCAGCTGCAGCTGCGACTATTGAGCAAGCGCTAGAACCCAAGCCACTGCCAATGGGCAGGTTCTTATACAGAGTGATGTCCAGAGGCGGAAAATCGCTAATTTTTCTGAATGCCAACAAGCATTGCCAGACCAGGTTTTCTTCATTATTGTCTGGCAAAAACTCACTAAACTTACCCTCAAGACGAAGCTGGTCTTGACAGCTATTGGATTCTGCCAGCTCAACAAGATCACCCAGCACTGTACCATCCAGTGGCTCTATGGCCATTCCCAGCACATCAAAACCTACTGAACAGTTGCCAATTGAAGCGGGTGCAAAGGCTCGAATGCTGGCTGGGGAAGAAGCAATCATCCCAGTTCAGGTTGCCTGATTGTACGTAATATATCCCCGAAGACACCAGCTGCGGTAACACTTGCTCCGGCACCATAGCCGCGCAATACCATTGGTATAGGACTGTAATAATTCGTATACATGGCCAGGGCATTCTCACCATCCCGAATAGGGGCTAGAGGATCGCTCTTGTCTACCGCTGCGATACCAACCTTACAATGCCCATCAATAATATGGGCGCGATAACGCAATACCTGGTCGCGGGCAGCTGCGGCGCGAACGCGCTGAGCGAAGCCCTGATCAAGTTCTTGCAACACCGTTTCCATATCGGCACCGCTCAGGTCGGCATCAAATGAGGCCGGAATAACCGCTTCAACTTCAACATCTTCAAGCTCCAACTGCATGCCGGTTTCGCGGGCAATTATCAGTAACTTTCGAGCTACATCCATACCGCTTAGATCTTCTCGCGGATCAGGCTCGGTAAAACCCTTGATTCGGGCCAGTGCAACAGCCGCTGAAAAGCTAATACCATCCTCCAGCAAACCAAAAATCAGTGACAGAGAACCAGAAAGAACACCATGAAACTGGTCAAGGTAATCACCAGAGCGCATTAATGACTGTACTGTATCCAGAAACGGTAAACCCGCGCCCACATTGGTTTCGTAGAGGAATTTACGCAATCTTTGCCTGCCAGTATGGCGTAATTTCTGGTAATAGTCTTGACTAAAGGTATTAGCATGTTTGTTGGCTGCCACAACATTAAATCCAGCATCGAGGAAGTTCACATACTGCCGGGCTACCTCTGGACTAGCAGTGCAATCAACAATGGTCGGATTGATCAAGCCAAGCTTGCTCTTACAATCAATCACATCATCCCAGCTATAACCACTCTCAAGCGGCTCTAGCCGGTACTCCCAGCCGCTCAGATCAATTTCTCGGTGCTGGTCAGAATCACTGATTAGTAATTGCCTGGAATTGGCAATCGCCCGTACCCGGATATGAATATTCTGTTTAGCCAAAGCTTCGTTCTGATGCTCAATTTGCCGTAACAACTCTCTGCCCACTAGCCCACAGCCGAGTAGAAGTACATCTAGATAATGTAGGTCAGCAAAGAATTCATCATGGCAGGCTTTAATTGCTAATGGTGCGTCAACCGCAGCGACCACCAACGCAATGGCTCGTTCAGATGATCCCTGAGCAATAGCGACAACATTTATAGATGCAGATGCAATAGCTGTTAATAAACGCGCTGCCACACCCCGGCGCTGTTTCAGGCCATCACCAACCAAGGAGATTATCGCCTGCCCCGGCAAAGAGCTGATTTGACTGATCTGTTGATGTAATTGTTCAAACTGAAACTCGTCTTCCAATACCACTACTGCCGCCTCGGATTGAGTCTCAGCCAGCGCCAGGTTAATACTAAACTCAGAAGATGACTGGATAATCTGAATTATAGAAATGCCTTCAGCGGCCAACACCTGGAACACCCGCTGGGCGATACCCACCCTACCGCGTAAGCCAGGACCTGCGATAGTAATCAGTGCGATACCGGCAAGGTATGAAATTCCCTTAATAGACTGATTAGAAACCCCTGAAATCAGGGTTCCAGTCTGCTCTGGAGTGTGTATATTACGGATTTCACAGGGTATTTGCGCAGCCATCAGTGGGCCCACCGCACGGGCATTTATAACTTTGGCGCCAAAATAGGATAATTCCAGCAACTCTTGATAGCTAATTTGTGGTAGCAGTTCGGCCGCACTCACCAGAGCCGGATCGGCAGTGTAAACCCCGTCCACATCCTTCCAGATGACACAGCGCCTGGCGGCACAGGCCAGCGCCAGGCATGCAGCTGAGTAGTCTGAGCCATTGCGACCCAGGGTTAATAATTTACCTTTAAGGCTAACTGCAACAAAACCGGGCACAATAATGATCGATTCTGGAGAATCAGCGAGCACTGTTTGTAACCGACTTGTGCTTGCCTCAATGTCTACCACCGCATCCAATGGGTCCCCACTGGCAACCAACGCCTGATTCCACCCTGGCTGGACAAAGCTCAAGCCTTGTTTATTCAAAACAGCAGATATCAACAGAACACTCATTAATTCACCAGCTGCTAGAATCCTGGCAATAGTTGTATGTGCGGCATCAGCAGTTAAGCGCACCCCTTCCAACAACCTTTCCAGGTTGGACAGCAGTTTTTTCAGCGCCCCAGCTGTAGTTTTGGTGACTTCAGCATCAGCATTAATTGCAATTAATAAATCTTGATGCTGCTGGGTAATGCCATCAAGTACTTGCTGGTAGTTCTGCCCCATACTGGCCAAACTTAATGCCGCCTGCAGCTGGTTGGTAACCCCATAAAGCGCAGAAAATACAAAAATACCACGCTCATCAACAACCTGATCTGCTATTACTCTGGCACATTGCCGTAAATCATCCAGGTTGCGGAGAGTTGACCCACCAATTTTATGTACACTCAATTTAATCATGTTCCATCCCGCTATAGCTATCCTGGTGCACTCCCGCTACTGCCCTGCCGGAGGGGTCATTTAGGTTCTGTAAAGAAGTATCCCAGAGAATAGCCTCGGGCGAACTACAAGCCACCGTAGGCCCAGCCGGTACACAATCTATCGCAGAATTTAATGGAAACAACTCAGCAAATAACTGGCGATACAAGTAAGCCTCTTTACTACTCGGTGGATTCACCGCAAAGCGGTGCTTGGCAGTGGCTAGCTGTTGATCAGAAATAGTTTTTGTCGCATAATCCCGCAAGCCATCAATCCAACCGTAGCCAACTCCATCAGAGAATTGCTCTTTCTGTCGCCAGACAATCTCGGCTGGTAGCAGATCACTGAAAGCCTCTCGCAGAATTTGCTTTTCCATCCCTCCAGCCTGGACCATTTTGGCCTCAGGATTGATCGACATGGCAATATCCAAAAAGTTTTTATCCAGAAATGGTACTCTGGCCTCTACCCCCCAAGCGGCCATCGACTTGTTCGCGCGCAAGCAATCATATAAATGCAAGCGTTCGAGTTTGCGTACAGTTTCAGCATGAAACTCACGCGCATTTGGGGCTTTATGAAAATACAGATAACCACCAAAGATCTCATCAGCGCCCTCACCGGAAAGCACCATTTTAACACCCATTGCGCGAATTTTTCGGGCCATCAGATACATAGGGGTAGATGCCCGGATGGTGGTTACATCAAAAGTTTCCAAATGCCAGATCACATCTCGCAGTGCATCCAACCCTTCTTGCAGGCTAAATTCCATAGTGTGATGAATAGTACCAATGTGGTCAGCAACCTTGGCAGCAGCAAGCAGATCAGGAGAGCCAGGAAGACCAATGGCAAAAGAGTGTAATTGCGGCCACCAAGCAGGAGACTGCTCATCATCTTCAATCCGGCGGTGCATATATTTATGCGCCAAAGCTGCAATTATTGATGAGTCCAGACCCCCTGAAAGCAGTACGCCGTAGGGTACATCGGTCATCAGATGTTCGCGGACCGAGTTTTCCAGCCCTGATCGAATTGTCTGGACTTCTGCGTCAGCTTCCGCAACCGCCTCGAAATTCATCCAGTTACGCTGATACCAACGGGTAATCTCACCCACTTCACTGTCCCAGTAATGCCCTGGCGGGAATTCCGACACCGAAGTACAGACCTCTTGCAGCGCCTTCATTTCCGATGCTACAAATAACTGACCTTCAGCATCATAACCATAGTATAGAGGGATGATGCCCATATGATCACGAGCAATAAAAAACCGGTCAAGGGTCTCATCGTACAGCGCAAAAGCGAACATGCCAGACAACTGATCCAGAAAATCTATTCCGCTTTGCTGATACAAAGCCAGGATAATTTCGCAATCAGACTCAGTTTGAAATTGGTATTCGCTTACAAGGGAGTCAGCAAGTAGGCGATGATTGTAGATTTCCCCATTTACCGCCAGCACTATATTGCGATCCAGATTGTACAGTGGCTGTGCGCCATGATTGATATCAACAATGGAAAGACGCTCATGAACCAACAGAGCTTTGCGGTGCTGATAGATACCACTCCAGTCAGGCCCACGATGCCGTAACAAGCTCGATTGTCGTAATGCAATTTGCCGTAAAGCAGAACCTCCAGTCTGAATCTGAAAGACCCCGAATATTGAACACATATAGCTAAACCTTATTTTATTAAAATACAGGTCTAATGTAATGCTTTTTGGCCTCGACAAACAGCCTTTTTACGAGTTTATGTATACCTTTCAGCCAATCGGCCATACAAATAGTGAAAAATATAGAGTATTTAAGGATCGAAAGAAGGGTATTACTCTACAGACACCACAAGGCTACTGGGGATTAGTTTGTTTCTTAAGCGCTAGCAGGTTGTTGAAAAAGTCTCAGGTGAGTGCGAGACAAGGCAAAATTGGGCGCAAAAGCGCAGTTTACAAATCGTAAATGAGCATTTTAAACCAAATTTTAACGCCGTATCGTGCCACATGAGGCATTTTCAACAGCATGGCAGGTGATCAAGCTTGGCCATGTCAGTCGATCCCGCTTGCAGATTTTATTAAGGGAATGAAAGTATTCTTTTGGGGCTAGTGATAAGCGACTGAAATTCCGCAGTCTCTAACAGTAGTTGGGCGTTCGATTTCCATTGCCAACAGTCGGTTCTGGGAAAGCATCAGGGCACGATGAAGACGCTCAAGGCCAGCATCGTCAATTAAATTCGTAGTATTTTTTAAGGCGTCTCGCAAGTAAATTATTTCTGCAGCTACCTCTGCCATTTTCGGATTCATTGTCATTTTTTATTTATATCCTTTATAAATCAATCGTGCAGATAAAGACTAATAAGAAGTATTTTTAAACTATGTTTAAATATTTACACTATTTAAACTGGCTAGATTAATAGCTCTTCGTATAGCTCTATATGCAAATTACATACCAAACTGCAGATAGCATGTATCTCTTTGTATTTGTATTGATTTAATTAGATATTAAAGCATGTATATATATTATGAAAGTCAGCAACTGTCGCATACTGACAATAATTGTCAGCATCAGATAGGTCTATTTAGAACCATCGCCAACCATACTGATCAGTATATTTGGCAAAAGAAGAGGGCTTAATTAGCAGTTGCGTTTATTCTTTGTTTAATTCTTTTTTTGAGTCTAACAAAGAAGCCGCTAATATCAAGACCAATAACATACAGTGCTGGCACCATTAGTAATGTAACAAAAACAGCCAGGAAAACGCCTGAAGCAAGGGCAATAACAACTGGTTTAAGAGCTGCGGCCTGGATTGATCTTTCCAGCATCATGGGTAGTAAACCAACTATGGTAGTAACTGAGGTCAGAAGAATTGGCCTAAAACGGACCACACCAGCTTCAACAATTGCTTCTCGGGCACTCATACCCTTAGCCCGCAGCCGATTGCAGTAGTCCAGCAATACCAAATTATCGTTTACCACCACCCCGGCTGCCGCTGCAATACCAAAGAAACTAAATATCGCCATTGTCATACCTAAGGCCAAGTGCCCGTAAATTGCTCCAAGATATGCATAGGGCATTGCCAACAAAATAAGTAAGGGTTGCCAATAACTGCGGAAAGCAATTGCTAGCATGGTATACATTACGAAAAAAGCGATCAGGTATAAACCAAACATCTCTTCAATAAAGCGTTTCTCACCTTCTGCTTGACCCACTGAGCCGCGGGCAATTCCAGGATAACGCTTTTCCCAATCCGGGAAGAAATTATCATCTAAATCATCCATTATTTCACTGCGAACCTCTTCCTTGAGGTCAGCACTGACACGGGCAGCACGATTACCATTCCAGCGTTGGATACGCTTAATCCCTGGGGTGAACTCGAGTTCAGCAATTGACAGTAGCGCTACTTCCCTGCCATCAGCTGTACGCACCCGGAAATCTTTCAGGCTTTCTATTGAGCGCCGGCTGGCCTTTGGGTACATAACCTTGACCCGTACATCCTGACCATTTCGAGCTAAGCGTTGAACCTCTTCCCCAAAATATGCCTGACGTACCTGTCTGGTAACATCAGCCAAGGTAAGGCCTAATTTAGCTGTACCTGGCTTCATGGTTAGACGAATTTCGTCAGCCGCACCTTCCAGGTTATTGCGAATATCATAAAGACTTTCATAAGTACGTAGCTTGGTCTCCAGATCAGCAGTTGCCAACCTGAGAGTATCCAGATCAGGATGCCTGATTGACATTTCGAAACCTGGCCCATTATTGTTATCTGTATACTGAACCGAGACTTCTTTGGCATCAGGGATTTCACCAATCAACTCACGCAGTCTTATAGACGCCTCTTTGGCAGTCATGTCACGGGTTTCAGGAGGGGCTAACTTTACAATTGCTAAAACACTGTCACGCCGAGACCTGGTATACCAATTCTCTATTAACTCACCCTCACCATCCGTGCGCTGCGATACCTCATCAACAAGTGCTAGTTCTGCTGTTTGCAACTGCGCTAAAATCTCCAGAGCGCGTGAATAGGGTGCGCCTTCAGGCAGCACCACATTAACAACAATCTCATCGGATTCAAATTCAGGCATAAAGCCTTTCTTGACCCAGCCGGTACTGAACAGCCCAAAGCCTAAAACCAGAACCGCCAAAAATATTCCAGTGGTTAGATAACGACGATGCAGAGCGGTCTCAACCATTTTACGGTAACGAAGCTGAGCAAAATTAATAATACTATCGGCGATGCGTTTCTGAAACTTGCCGAAACTCTTGAGGTTTGCCCGCGGTTTCATTTTGGATAAGTGCGCCGGCAGAATCCACAGAGACTCGATCAATGAGAAGGTTAAAGCCAGTATTACTACCCAGGTTATATGTCGGGTG
>CAZEFU010000029.1:0-11308 GCA_964511515.1 uncultured Wenzhouxiangellaceae bacterium | reverse complement strand
ATGCCAATTTTAGCTAAAGGCAGTGCAACATTGTTGGTACATGCAGAGTTAGATTCAATTGCCCAACCGGCAACCGTAAAGGATAACGCTAGTTATCAAGAGTTCTTAGATTCGCGCCCTGATCAATGGGAAGTGGATGCCATCGCTGAAATTATTCGCCTTTCAGAAAAACATAACTGCAATGTTCATATAGTCCACCTTAGTTCAGCAAAAGCATTGCAAATGATCAAACAAGCTCGTGCCAAAAATATCAAAATTACTGCTGAGACTTGCCCACATTATTTAACCCTCAGTTCAAACGATATTCCCGATGGCGATGGGCGCTTTAAATGCTGCCCACCGATCAGAAACAATTCCAATCAAGACTTGCTCTGGAAAGGCTTGGAGGATGGCATTATTGATTTTATCGTCTCTGATCATTCCCCCTGCACTCCTGCGTTAAAACGGCTGGAAGAACACAACCTATGGGCAGCATGGGGCGGCATTTCATCATTACAGTTTGGTCTGAGCCTGATCTGGACCGCACTTAGAAAACGTGGTTATGAATTACCCGATCTAGTTAAGTGGATGTGCGAAAAGCCTGCTCATTTAGTCAATTTACAACATACAAAAGGTAAAATCGAAGCTGGCTTTAAGGCAGATTTTGTTATCTGGAATCCAGAGCAAGAACAAACAATTGAGGCAAAAAATATCCTCCACAAACACAAGCTAACCGCCTATGATAAACATGTGGTTGCTGGTGTGGTTGAGCAAACAATTTTAAATGGCGAAGTAATTTTTGATCACAGCCGCATGCCCAATTTCAAACAAGAGCCAACTGGAGTCGCACTTAGATGAAAGATTTTACCAAAATGACAAATCTGGCAGCAGAACGGCTCGGCGGCAAAGCTCTGGAAACTACAGATGATTTCTTTGCAGCCAAAGAAAACCTGCTTAAGCCAGGCCGGGGGATATTTATTGAAGATAAATACACCGATCACGGCAAATGGATGGACGGCTGGGAAAGTCGGCGCAAAAGAGACCCCGGCCATGACTGGTGCGTGATAAAGCTTGGTTTGCGAGGCATTATTCACGGCGTTGATATTGATACCAACCATTTTCTCGGTAACCACCCGCCTTTTGCTTCCATGCAAGCTGCTTGTGTAAAAGGTACTCCAGAAGAACAAGACTGGCAGGAAATACTGGCCAAATGCCCATTGGAACCTGGCTCACAAAACCTCTACGAGATAAGCTCAAATTCAGAATGGACCCACCTGCGCCTGCATATCTATCCAGATGGCGGTGTAGCTAGGTTAAAAGTTTACGGTGAAGTTAAACCCGACTGGAGCCAGATCGAGCCTGAGCAAAAGCTGGATTTAGCCGCAGTTGAAAATGGCGGCTTAGTAGTTTGCTGTAACGATATGTTTTTTAGCTCGAAAGATAACTTAATCATGCCAGGTCGCGGTCAAAATATGGGCGATGGCTGGGAAACCAAGCGGCGGCGTGGCCCTGGCCATGACTGGACAATATTAAAACTTGGCAAGCCGGGCATTATTACTTCAGTTGAAGTTGATACTTGCCACTTTAAAGGCAATTATCCTGAGCGTTGTTCGCTTGAGGCAATCTACGCCCCAGACACCCCAGATGACCAGCTCGAAGCAATGCCTTGGCACGAGTTTATGCCCGAAGTTCGCTTATCGGCTGATCTGCAACATTATTTTTCTAGCCAAATACTGGAACAAAAACCAGTTAGTCACCTTCGCTTTAACATCTTCCCCGATGGCGGCATCAGTCGTTTACGCATTAACGGCACCGTTTACAGAGAATCATAGTGAAGCTGCAACAATTAAATTCACTAAGCGAGCAAGAACTGCATAATGAACTGCAAAAATGCTGTGGCTCGCAACGCTGGCTAGCGGCAATGCTAGCTGCTCGCCCGTACAATACAGAAGCTGCAATCTATGCTCTAAATGACACAATTTGGAGTGAGCTAAGCGAGCAGGATTATCTGCAAGCCTTCGCTCAGCACCCGATGATTGGCGACCTTAAATCATTAAAGGAAAAGTTCTCTGCCAGTGCCGACTGGGCCAGTGATGAACAGCAAGGTGCAAACCATGCTTCAATGGAAATATTGACAGCTTTAAGCCAAGGCAATCACGACTATCTACAGAAATTTGGATTTATCTTTATAGTTTGTGCAAGCGGGAAGTCGGCAGAACAAATGCTAAGCTTACTAGAACAACGCTTGAGTAATGAACGAGATACCGAGCTAATAATAGCCGCATCCGAGCAAAACAAAATCACCAACTTACGACTTAAAAAATTATTATCGAGTAATTAATATGAGCCCAATCACCACCCATGTACTAGACACCGCCAAAGGCTGCCCTGCGGCAGATATTGCAGTGATTCTTGAATATTCAACCGCCCCAGATCAATGGCAACAGATAGCCAGCGGTAAAACTGATGCAGATGGGCGCATTATGGAGTGGATGGATGGTACAGCCAGTGCTGGAAAATACCGGCTTACTTTTGATACCGATGCATATCATCAAGGTGAAGGTTTCTTTCCCAGCGTGGTAATTGTATTTTCGATTAACGCAGAAGAGAGCCACTACCATGTGCCATTACTGTTAAGCCCTTTTAGCTTTTCAACTTATCGGGGTAGCTGATGCAAACTGCAATTGAAACAAGCGCTCTGGAAACCATTTTTAGCGAGCTAGCTACTGCTAATCAAAAGTTCTCCTGCCACTATCCGGGTGATGGGGAAGAGCAACAACCTACCCACACCCTCTATGGTGGAGCGCAGCTTTATAAAGCCACCTCAACCAAAAAAATTGGCGAGCTAGCATTAAAAGCATTCAAACAATATGCGCCTGATGCCAGCAGTTTCGCAAAAACTCTAGATTTACCTGGAGATTTACAACTCTGGCAGCAAATATATTCCCGAGTTGAGGCACGCTTAGAAGATTGCGCGGTTGAAGACTTTAGAATTGATTTTGAAGATGGCTATGGTAATCGCCCTGACCAAGAAGAGGATGAAACTGCAGCCTTTACCGCAACACAATATGCACTGGCATTAAAACAAGGCATTGCAGCGCCATATATGGGCATCCGCATCAAGCCTTTTAATGAAGAACTCAAATATCGCAGTGCCAGAACACTAGATATTTTTGTTTCAACTCTGGTTAAAGAAAACAACGGCAAGATTCCAGATAATTTTGTAATCACCATTCCCAAGGTCTTAATCCCGGAACAGGTAAACGCCTTTGTATCATTGCTCGATCATCTTGAACAGCAGTTAGGACTTGAGCAAGGCAGCCTTAAAATTGAAATAATGGTAGAAAACACTCAGGCATTGCTAAGCCAGGATGGTGTTTGCCATTTACCCTTAATCTATAAAGCTACCCAAGGCCGTTGCCGCGGCGCACATTTTGGCACCTATGATTACACTGCCAGCTTTGATGTAACTGCTGCCTTTCAAACCATGGATCACCCAAGTTGCGATTTTGCCTTGCAGATGATGAAGCTGGCATTTGGCAGCACTGGTGTATGGCTCTCTAATGGAGCTACCAGTGTCATGCCTATTGGTGATGAGAAAACCGTACATAAAGCCTGGAGACTCAGTTTTAACAATATCACCCACTCACTGGAAATGGGTTTTTATCAGGGCTGGGATTTGCACCCGGCACAAATTCCGATACGCTATGCAGCTAGCTATACTTTCTTTTTGGTAAGCCTTGAGCAAGCCTCAATCAGATTAAAAAACTTTATCGATAAAGCTGCCCAAGCAACCTTAGTTGGTGATGTGTTTGATGATGCAGCTACAGGTCAAGGCTTGTTAAATTTCTTTCTGCGGGCTTTAAATTGCGGCGCTATTACTGAAGCTGAAATAGAACATACTGGATTAAGCCTGGCTGAGGTAAGGTGTAAATCTTTTGTGAAAATTGTTAAAAATAGAACCAGCTAGGAATATGGAAAATCAGCGCGACTATATACTGGTTTATATTAACGGCCAGAGACAGGAAATAAGGGGTAAGCAGGCATTTCTTACTTTGTCAGACTACCTGCGCTCGGAGGAACAGTTAACTGGTACCAAGCTAGTCTGTGCCGAAGGTGACTGTGGTGCCTGCACGGTGTTGGCAGCTAGCGTTATTGCTGGAAATGACGATACTGACATAGTTTACAAATCTATTAACTCCTGCATTGTGTTGATGCACTCTCTTGATTGCAGCCAGGTCATCAGCATTGAAGGTCTCAATGCTATTTATCAGGATAAACTACACCCTATCCAAAGCTCCATGATTGATTGCCATGGAACCCAATGTGGTTTTTGCACCCCCGGCTTTGTTATGTCTATCGCTGCAATGCTGGAAGAGCAAACCGAGCTTACTGAGAAAAATGCACGCAACCATTTGACCGGTAATTTATGCAGATGCACTGGATACCAGCAAATAATTAATTCCGTAACCACCACCGATACCAATAAATACGCGACGGTTAAAAAGCATTATCACAGCAGCAATATTCATTCTGAGTTGCTCGCAGCAGCCATGCACCCGGTTTCACTCAGCTATAAAGAAAATAGTTTTAATGCTGTTATCAACATGGAATCAGCTATTGAACAACTAAATACGCAGCCACAACAGTTATTCTCTGCCGCTACTGATCTTGGCGTACAGATCAACAAGGGTCACATAGAGCAACAAAATGCCTTGAGCTTACATCTAATTGCAGAACTATATGAGTTCAAACTCACCCCTGAATATAGCAGTGTTGGTGCCAGAATCACACTTAGCGATTTGCGTAGCCACATCAAAGATAAACATCCTGAGTTTTGTGATTTTCTTAATATATTCGCATCACCACAAATCAAAAACAATGCCACTCTAGTCGGCAATATTGCCAATGGCTCACCGATTGCAGATACCCTGCCCTTCTTAATGGCAATGGATGCTAGCCTGGTAATCCATGGCCCCTATGGCGTGCGCAAATGCAATATTAACAATTTCTACTTGGGCTATAAGCAACTGGATCTTGCTAGTGCAGAATTAATCAGTCATGTAGAAATTCCACATAAAGCAGCAGATACCCAGCTCAAACTTTATAAGGTTTCACAACGCCGAGACCTGGATATAAGCTGTGTTTCTGCAGCCTTCAAAATGCAGTTCGATAAAAACGATATGCTTATTGATGCTGCCATAGCTTTAGGTGGAGTTGCCGCAACCGCAGTTAGATTAACTGCGGTTGAGAAACAACTGACTGGATTATCCCGGCAGGAGATTTATTCTCCAACATTAAGCAACAAAATAGCCACACTAATTAGTGATAGCCTGCGTCCCTTAACCGATGTCAGGGGTAGCGAGAAATTCAGGAAGGTATTAGTTGCTAACCTGTATCGGAAATTCATTGACGAGACCTCTACTAACTTTGAATTGAGCAGTGCAGATGAAGTTTAAGGACTCAGCACACGATTCTGCAGTTAGCCATGTGACCGGGAAATCTGAGTTTATTGATGATCGTCCCCCGCAGCAAGGTGAGCTCTATGTAGAGTTGCTCTATTCTCCAGTGGCCAGCGGCAACATAGATAAACTGGATTTTAGCGAGGCGTTACAACTGGCAGGTGTAGTAGCAATTTTTACTCACAAAGACCTTGCCCATAATCGCTGGGGTTCTATAGTTCAAGACCAGCCTATATTGGCAGAGCAGAAAGTCAATTATGTGGGAGAACCGATTGCTGTTATTGCAGCCAATAGCCAAGCTGTTGCCATTGCCGCAAGAAAGCTGGTTATTCTAGAAATCAGCGCAGAAGCAATGGTTTTAACTCTGGCTGCGGCATGCAGGCAAAAAAGCTTTATGGGTGAGACATACCAGCTCTCTACTGGTGATAGCAAAGCTGCCTTTAACAAGGCTGACAACATTCTTGAAGGTACTTTTATTAGTGGCGGCCAGGATCATTTTTATCTTGAATCACAGGCCTGCATTGCCTACCCGGAAGAAAATCAGTGTCTGCAAATCCATACATCCGCACAACACCCAGCTGAGGTTCAGCACGTAGTTGCCAGCGCTCTAGGCTTACAGCAGCATCAGCTGGTTTGTGTAGTTAAACGCATGGGCGGCGGCTTTGGTGGTAAAGAGTCCCAGTCTGCACATTACGCGGCATTGGCGGCATTGGTAGCACATAAAACCGGAAAGCCAGCACGCTTATGTTTACGCAAAGATGACGATATGATCGCTACCGGCAAGCGGCATCCGTTTCAGAGTGACTATAAAGTAGCATTTGATAATGCTGGCCGTTTATTGTCACTCGAAGTTAATTTTTTTGCAGATGGCGGTGCTTATCTCGACCTTAGTCCAGCAATTATACAAAGAGCCATGTTCCATATAGATAATGCCTATTATTTACCCAATGCACTAATAAACGGCACAATTTGTAAAACCAACACCCACCCGCATACTGCATTTAGAGGTTTTGGCGGCCCCCAAGGGGCTGCGGTGATTGAGCATATCATGGAGGAAATCTCCCAATCTTTAGGGCTGGACTCACTGGCAGTTCGTAAAATCAATTGCTACCAGGGTAAAAACAATACAACTCATTATGGGCAGATAGTTGAGAATAATGTTTTACCTGAGCTGTTTAGCCAACTTGCAGAATCCAGTAACTACCAACAGCGTCGGGCAGAGATCAGCCAGTACAATAAAAACTCCAACACCCTTATTAAAGGCATGGCTCTCACAGCAGTAAAATTTGGTATTTCTTTTACCACCCGCTTTTTAAATCAGGGTAACGCCTTGGTAAATATTCACCAGGATGGCACTATTCAGGTATCCACTGGCGCTACTGAAATGGGCCAGGGGGTAAATACCAAAATTCGTAAAGTTGTCAGCGATGCATTTGCTCTTAAGGCTGAAAATGTCCGCCTGATGCCCACATCAACTGAGAAAAACGCCAACACATCGGCAACTGCAGCCTCTAGCGGCAGTGATATAAACTGCGCGGCAGCCTTGATTGCCTGCGAAAAAATATCTCAAAGATTGGCTAATATTGCAGTGCAAATATGGTCAAATAAGGAAACTACTGAAAACTGCGAATTGGAATTAGACCCAGACATTGATATCAGTAGTGTCGATTTTAGTAATGGGCAGGTCGTGAATCGCCATGATGCAAGTAGAACTATCAATTTCAGCAAACTGGTCAAAACCGCCTACCTCAACCGCATCAGTCTGAGTGATTATGGCTATTACAAAACCCCAGAAATTCACTATAACAACGGCAAAGGACGCCCATTCCTTTACTTCACCAACGGGGTTGCGCTAAGTGAAGTTAGTATCGATAAATATACTGGTGAGGTGAAGATATTACGCAGTGATATTTTGATGGATTTAGGGCGTTTGCTTAATGCGGGAATTGACTACGGCCAAACTGCCGGTGGTTTTATCCAGGGTGTGGGATGGGTTACTAGCGAGAATTTGTATTATGACGACTCTGGTAAATTAGCCTCACATTCTCCAACCACCTATAAGATTCCTAATATTCAGGATACGCCGCGGGTTTTTAATATTGATTTTCTCGAAAACCACAGCAATACGATAAATGTTCGTGCCAGTAAAGCCGTAGGTGAACCGCCCCTGCTGCTTGGTTTAAGTGTTTGGGCTGCGGTTAAAAATGCTATTTATAATGCGGGTATTGATAATACCAGTGATCTGCAAATACCAGCTACTAATGCAGAGATTATTCGTACTCTAGGCAAATTCTGATGCAACAACAGCTATCACATCACCAGCATATACAATACCTTAGCGAACATAGCATAGATTTTGTATCAATTGTTATTGTAGCCATTCAAGGCAGTACTCCCCAAATAGCCGGTGCTAAAATGTTAGTGACTGCTGATTCCGAATGTAGCCCCTATGCAGGCACAATTGGTGGAGGCAAACTGGAGTTATTTGCTATCGAACACGCCAGGAAAATGCTGGCTTCTAAAACCCATCCAGTAACCGATATTTTAGAGATAAACCTGCAAAAAGATATCTCCATGACTTGCGGCGGTGTGGTGCAACTATTTTTTGAAGCCCATCGACACAATAGCTGGAACATAGCTATATTCGGTGCCGGGCATATAGCCCAAGCCCTTATTCCAATATTACTTACATTAAACTGCCGGATACAATGCTTCGATTCCAGGCAAGACTGGCTCAATAAACTTCCTAATTCACCCGCCCTTGAAAAACTCCAACTAGATGACCTCAGCCAGGCTTCAGGCTTACTGGCTGAGAATGCTTATATCATTTCACTAACTCATAGCCACAGTGAAGATATAAAGGTCGTAGAGAAGATATTACAAACGCAGACCCCGATATTTCTGGGCATTATCGGCAGCAAATCCAAAGCAATTACGATCAAGAAGCAATTAAAACTTCGTGGCATTAAACAGCCACAATTAGAGCAAATACACTGCCCAGTAGGCCTAGATTTGGGAGAGAATATTCCTAGTGAAATAGCAATAAGTATTGCTGCGCAATTATTACAACAAAGGTAGCAATAGTTAGATTAGACTATAGGCAGAGAAAGAATGGAGGATTTATGGCAAAGGAGCGCGCTATTTTAGCCGGTGGTTGTTTTTGGGGAATGCAAGCACTGCTACGCAAACTACCGGGCGTAGAATCTACACAGGTTGGCTATACCGGCGGCGAAGTTGCGAATGCAACTTACCAAAATCATGAATCTCACGCTGAGGCGATTGAAATATATTTTGACAACAAAACAATCAGCTATCGACAGATATTAAGTAATTTCTTTCAGATACATGACCCTACAACAACAGACCGTCAGGGAAATGACAAGGGCAGCTCCTACCGTTCAGAAATTTTCTATTTAACTGGAGAACAAAAGCATATCGCGATAAAAACCATCGAAGATGTAAATGCATCAGGCTTATGGCCTGGTAAAGCAGTAACCAAGATCACCGCCGCCAACGAGTTCTGGGCAGCAGAACCCGAGCATCAAGACTATTTACAACGTATTCCCAATGGTTATACATGCCATTTTCCAAGATCAGATTGGGTATTACCAGACTCATAGATAACATTCGAGACGAATAAATACTTTTACTCTGGCACTTTACTCTGACCCTCTTTACACTTTTACTCTGGCACTTTACTCTGACCCTCTTTACAAAAAAAGAAGACAAATATGAAATTCAAATTACTCTTGATAACTCTTATCTTAAGTTTGGTTGTAAGTAGGGGAATAACTAATGAGAGCGGAGGGCTTGCTGGGTTAATCTTTAAGTCTGGTTTTGAGTCAGCAGTAGCTTACGATATTATTTATGTCAGGTATCCATATGTTCAAGGTGAGAATATGGATATGCCGTCTGGTGAGACTCCTTATCGGCTTGAGAGTGGTGCTGATTTAATCTTACTGAAACCAGATGGTACTGAGATCGTGCTGGTGGATTGCACCGACTGTAGTGTAATGGATCCATTTATTTCCTTCGATGCTAATACAGTCTACTACTCGTATAATGAACTGCTAACTTCAGGTAATTTACGCGATCCATTTGCCAGCTGGATTTACAAAATTCATTTATCAACTCATCCTGACTTTAATAATTATGCTCCCATTCGCCTAACATTTGATGATGGCTTTGACTCCATCAAATACCAGTCAAATCGCGATGTGGCCGGTGACATAAAAGAGAAACATGATCAAGGTGACTGGCGTGCAATTCGTGATATTGGGCCAATACCACTCGCAGATGGAAGATTATTATTTGCTTCTAACCGAACTGCTTTAACTGCATTTCACCCATTGACCAATGCCGTATCTGAAAGCAGCATCCAACAATTGTTCGTCATGGATGATCATGATGGCAGTGCAAACACAAAGGAACTGGCAAACATGCAGCTCCTGGAAACTGGCAACATTCATCATGCCCAGCACCCAATGCAATTAAAAGATGGGCGAATATTGTTTTCGACATGGCAAGATGCCGGCAGCAAGTATTTTCTTAATTTTCGCTATGCGATGACACCCCTGTTTACTATTAATCCAGATGGGTCAAATTTACAGCAATTTACTGAACCACATGACCACCATAAAAACGTGGAACATTTTGTATCTCAATTATCTGATGGGCAGATTGTATGGTCTCGGTATTACCCCCGATTGAGAGGCTTTGGGATTATTATGCGCGCACCAGTAAGCGCTCCTGGTCCTGACTTCCTTAGAGGCTGGGTTGACCAACAATTCTCCTTCGAACCATTTTATCGCATTAGTTCCCGTGAATTTGATCGAAAAGATACAGTTTCCATTACCCCCCATACAGATCCCGGTGATGGCTCTGCTCCAAATGCCTCTGGCAAATACTCCATGATGTCCGCGGTTAATAATGGAGATTTACTGGTTGCCTACTCTACTGGCTATTCAAATAATAATGGCGATAGGTGCTCACCCAATTGTGAAGAAATAAAATCCGGTATTTACCTTATAAAGAATGCCGATGGGACTGAAGAAGATTATATTCTCGACCCAGCAACTGATTTGATTAAAATAAAAGATGACCCGAACTACAATGAGTTGTGGCCAAGAGCCGTGCTAAGTTATCAAGCAATATATGGCCAGCCTACACCAGATATCATTAAAAACTTGGCAACTTCCGCACCGGATGACAGCCGTTTGCTACCTGCTGAGGCTGCCTCCATTTTGGGAACTTCTTCTATGTATAACCGTGAGTACCTGAATGAAAATAATGCCGATCAATTTTCAGGCTCTGTCGCCCGTGAAATTCATGATGGTAACTGGACCATACAAGGTGCAGAAGCTGGTGTTTTTGATGACAGTGAAATATATGCCGTGCGAATCATTGCCTCACCGCCCATACCTTTTACCCAACCAATCAGTAAAGGGCTGGACCGGCCCCGCTGGAATGGGATTCAGCGCCACCTGCTGGATGACAGACTAAGAGATGTTGTCGCTAGATTTGGATCTAATCTAGGTGAAAGATGGGAAATACTGGGCGAGTTCCCAGTAAAGAAGAGCTCAATTATTGACCAACAAGGGAACCCAGATACCTCTTGGCTGGCAAAAATACCGGCGGATACACCTACATTCATTCAAACCATTGACGCTAAAGGAATGACTTTAACCTCAGAACTAACCTGGCGTGCATTAAAATCAGGTGAGAAACGAGCAGATTGCGGTGGTTGCCATGCGCATTCTATTGAGCCACTTGATCTGGCAACTACTGAAGCTGGCCTGGGCAAAGCTATTGTTGGTATAACCGGTGTTAACAGCACTGATGACATAGTTAACGATGGTGTTTGGGAC
>CAZEFU010000028.1:0-11353 GCA_964511515.1 uncultured Wenzhouxiangellaceae bacterium | reverse complement strand
ATGGATCTAAAGGCACAATTATTAATTCAGCAACAACACTGGGCAGGCCAACGAAACCGGCCTATATCAACCAGAATTGAGCAGCTTAAAAAGCTGGAAAACTTGCTCCTGGATAACAAAACCGAAGTTGCTGCCGCAGTTAATAAGGATTTTGGTAATCGTTCGCCGTATGAAACCCTGTTCGCAGAAATTCTTAGCTGTGTGAAAGATATTCGGCATATGCGCAAACATGTTCGTAGCTGGTCACGCCGCCAACGAGTTGGGGTAGGCTGGCAGCTTTGGCCTGCCCGTGCTTGGATTGATTACCAGCCAAAAGGTGTGGTTGGAATAATGGCGCCGTGGAATTACCCTATTTCACTGGTGATCGAGCCATTGGCAGCAGCATTGGCAGCCGGTAATACAGCAATGATAAAACCTTCAGAGGCAGCACCGGAAACAGGCGCTCTGCTGAAACGCTTGCTGGCGGAAAACTTTCCTGAAGAGATGGTATATGTGGCATTGGGAGAAGTTGAAGTAAGCCGCCAGTTCGCGGCACTGCCTTTTGACCATTTGTTATTTACAGGCTCTACTGAAGTTGGCAAAGCGATAATGCGGGCTGCAGCAGAAAACCTGACACCGGTAACTCTTGAGCTGGGTGGGAAATCACCAGCATATATAGCGAATGACTCCTCACTTAGTGAAGCTGCCAGGTTAATCGGTAGAGGTAAATTTATCAATGCTGGCCAAACCTGCATTGCCCCTGACTATGTTCTTATTGGCCGTGGACGAGCCGAGGAGTTTGCCGCAGAGTTGAGTAAATGGCTGCAAAACTCATATCCGGATCTTGCCAATAATGCTGATTACACTCGAATTATAAATGCTGGTCAGTTTGCCCGGCTGGATGCTGTGTTAAGTGAGCTTGAGAATCAGCCTGATGCAGATAGCATGTTGCAGAAACCACTAGGTGAACGCAATACAGAAAAGTGCTTGCTGCCACCAGTATTGGTACTTAATCCGGATTTGCATAGCAGCGTGATGAAGTCTGAGATCTTTGGCCCGATTCTGCCGATTATTGAGCTTGATTCATACACTTCCGCATTGGAATTTATCAACCAGCGTCCACGCCCGCTGGCAGCATATTATTTTGGCAAGAAGGAAGCTGAAGATTTTACTGGAAGCATCTCTACTGGCGGAATTTGCATCAACGATACTTTACTGCACTTTGCAGTTTCCGGCCTACCATTCGGTGGTATCGGTGCCAGTGGTATGGGCGCATATCACGGCAAGACCGGCTTTGAAACATTCTCTCACCGCTTGCCAGTATTCAAGCAATCACGACTATCCGGATCACATTTCCTGCAGCCACCCTGGAAGGGCTTTGCGGCAAAAATGATTAACTGGCTGGTACGCTGATCATGTCTGATAAAGCCCAGATGTATAAAGATCTGGCTATACAGGCAGAGTCACTATTAACGGCAACTACTGATCCAGTCGCAAACGCTGCCAATCTATCTGCCTTGATATTTAACATTTTAAGCGGCGTAAATTGGGCTGGTTTTTACTTCCTGCGCGCAGACAAGCTGATAGTCGGCCCCTTCCAGGGTCAACCAGCCTGTGTAGAAATTCCACTGGGCAAGGGTGTCTGTGGAACTGCTGCCAGTACTGGTGAAGTCCAGAGAATAGCAAATGTTCACGACTTCCCCGGACATATCGCCTGTGATGTTTCCTCCAGATCAGAAATAGTAATCCCGCTATTGGTAAACGAAAAATTGATTGGAGTACTGGATATTGATAGCCCGGAACAAAACCGCTTTGACCAGGTTGATCAACAGGGTTTAACAAAGCTTGCAGATATCTATCTACAAGCGTGTATTTTCTAAGAACCAAAGTGGGGTGTATTAAGCCGCGGGCAAACACAGCACAAGTTAAATTAACTCGAAATATGAGCTATTAAGTCGGCCTGGCCAGATTGCCAAACTGATTCTTCCGGGCTCTGACGCAAACAGGCAATGTCTCCGGGCCGCATAGTTTGCGCCTTACCACTTAAGTATCGCAGCAAATATTCAAGACCGGGGTTATGGGCAACTACCAGCACCTGTGTACTGTCTGGAACCTCATCAATCAGTGCCAGTATCTCGCCTGGAGTGGCACCGTATAGTGATTCACAAATAGTTGGATTTACTTCGGGGTGGCGCTCTAGCCAGGGCTGTAAGGTTTGGCGTGTGCGGGTGGCGGCAGAGAGTAGAATTCTGTCCGGAATTAATTCGGTCTTATCTAGCCAGTCAGCTATTCTCTGAGCTTGTTGTTGTCCGTATTCGCTTAGTGGTCGCTCGAAATCGAGTACTGATACCTGTGGGTGGTCTGCTTTGGCATGGCGTAATAAAAGTAATTGCATAATTCCTTCCGTGGGTCAGTTAGCGTTACCGCCAGTGAACAGTGTGCCTACTCTGCGTCCTTTGAACAAGTCAGGATAACGCTGCAGTGCAGCGATTACGGTGGCAGATGATGGCTCAATCTGTTGCAACAGGGTATCTTTAACCAGGTGTTGAGCTGCAAGTATCTCAGCCTCGCTCACGCGTAAAACTGTATTTATGCCGGCTTTAATTATCGGAAAGGTTAACTCACCAATCTTAGCGCGCAATCCATCAGCAATTGTATCTGGATGATGCTCAAGTACACGCTGGCCTTGTTGCAACGAACGCCAGCAGTCATCAGCTTGCTCTGGCTCAGCCCCAATCACGATTGGTATAGTTGTGCCCGACTTGGCAAGTAAATCGCGTGTCAAAATAGTCCCTGCAGCCAGGCCGCCACCACCGATGGGAACTAACAGAATATCCAGATCTTGTAATTGTTTGCCAAGATCCAGCGCCCAGGTACCTTGGCCAGCAATTACCAGCGGGTGATCATAGGGTGGTATGGCAGTGAGTCCAGTATCAACCAGTTTTTGCATTCCGGCTTCACGCGCTTGCTGATTAGCCTGGCACAGATGAATACGTGCACCTTCAGCGGTGATCGCAGCTATTTTGGCTGGCAGAGCGTTCTCGGGTACGACGATATCTGCCTGAATACTGTGCAAGCGTGCAGCTCGTGCCAGAGCCTTGCCATGATTTCCCGAAGAGTGGGTGCAGACCTCGGCTACAGAACCTTGCTCTAATAAACCAGTAATCGCATTCATAGCCCCACGGAATTTGAATGAACCAGTGACTTGCTGATTCTCACATTGGATAAATAGCTGGCAATCAAATTTTTGATCTAAGGGCGTTGCCTGCAAAATAGCAGGAGCTTTTGCCTTCCCAGCCAGCCTTCTGCTAGCTATTGCTACAGCCTCAGCTTTGATTAGTTTGTATGCTGACATAGGTCTATAATAACCTTCTTTGAAATCTACGGCGTAGCCACAATGAAGCAACCGCAAACAGACGTTAAGCGCAATACCATTTATCGGAAAGACTACCAGCAGCCGGATTACTGGCTACGCACAGTTGATTTAGACTTTGATATTGGTAGCGATACCACCAGGGTTACTTCAAAACTGCGCTTTGAGAATAATCCAGCAACGACTAGTCGCGTATTAGTTCTGGATGGTAAAGAGCTTAAAACTCTGGCTATACGGCTTGATGGGCGCTTGCTTGATGAGACTGAGTATTCTGTAAGCGGCGAGCAGATGACACTTGAAAACCTGCCCGATGAATTTATGTTGGAGCTAGAAGTGGAAATTCATCCTGCCAGCAACACAGCTCTGGAAGGTTTGTATAAGTCCGCAGATTTTTTATTGACCCAATGTGAAGCTGAGGGCTTTCGCAAAATAACCTGGTATCCGGATAGACCGGATGTAATGGCAGTTTTTACGGTGACCATCACTGCCGATATGCAGCAATATCCAGTATTGCTATCAAATGGTAATCCGGTAAGTAGTGAAGACCTTGTTGATGGTCGTCATCGAGTTGTCTGGCATGACCCTCATCCTAAGCCTGCGTATTTATTTGCGCTAGTTGCCGGAGATCTTGAGTATATTGAAGACCACTTCATTACAAGCTCTGGGCGTACCGTTATTTTGCGAGTTTATGTAGAGAAAGAAAATATCGATCTTTGCGCTTATGCGATGGAATCGTTAATCAGGTCAATGCGTTGGGACGAGGAGACCTTTGGGCTGGAATATGATTTAGACCACTACAATATTGTTGCCACCAGTGATTTCACTATGGGAGCAATGGAAAACAAAGGCTTGAATGTTTTTAATACAAAATATGTTTTGGCCAGTGCAGAAACTGCTACAGATGCCGATTTTCAGGGTGTGGAAGCAGTTATCGCCCATGAGTATTTTCATAACTGGACTGGTAATCGCATTACTTGTAAGGATTGGTTTCAGCTAACTCTCAAAGAAGGTCTGACTGTGTATAGAGATCAGGAATTCTCAGCAGATATGCAGTCCAGAGCAGTTAAGTTGATTGAAGATGTACGCCATTTGCGTGGCCTACAATATCAAGAAGATGCCGGGCCAATGGCGCACCCAATTCGGCCAGATAAATACATGGAGATCAATAATTTTTATACCAACACGGTCTACCGGAAAGGCGCTCAAGTGGTGGGCATGTATGCCACACTGCTAGGGCGTGCTGGCTTTAGGCGCGGTATGGATTTGTATTTTGAACGTCACGATGGCCAAGCAGTTAGTTGTGACGATTTTCTGGCTGCTATGGCAGATGCCAATGATTATGATCTTAGCCTGTTCTCGCGTTGGTATTCGCAGTCGGGCACCCCTGTAGTTAGTGCCAGTGGTGTGTATGATCCTGGAGCGCGTGAATACCGATTAACGCTGAAACAAACAACCCCGGCAACGGCTGATCAGGCCGAGAAACAAGATTTGTTGATTCCATTGCAGATGGGTTTGTTAGATGCCGCTGGCAATGCAATGAAATTATCTCTGCAGGGCTACGAGCAAGATGACAGCGGAATGTTGTTATTACTTAAATTAGCCGAGGAAACCTTCGTCTTTACAGGTGTTTCAGAGTCCCCAGTTCCATCTTTATTGCGCGGTTTTTCAGCTCCAGTGAAGTTGGAATATGCATATAGCGCAGCCGATTTGGCATTATTAATGGCGCACGATACTGATGAATTTGTGCGCTGGGAGTCATCAGTGCGTTTAGCCTTAATGGTTATTCAAACACAAATAAATGATCCAGAAAGAGCTGTTGATGCAGGCATTGTTGCTGCTTTTAGAGCGATGTTAAAAAATGAATCACTGGATCGGGCATTAGTTGCCGAGGCATTAACATTGCCAAGCGAAGATTATATTGCCGAGCAAATGGAAGTGATTGATGTTGATGTTATTTTCCAGGCACGAGAATGTCTAACTAAGCAACTTGGGGCAGCATTAAAGCAAGAATTTCAGCAGTGTTACCAGTCTTTAAGCAATAATCAGCCCTACGATAATAGTGCTGAATCAATCGGCCGCCGGGCACTTAAAAATCGTTGTTTGCTGTACTTGGCAGCCGCTGGTGATATGTCCTTGGCAGATGCTCATTTACACAGCGCAGATAATATGACCGACACAATGGCGGCACTGAAGATTCTGGTTTCTTCCCAAGCCGCTAGTTCTGAGGCGGCGCTGCTAACATTTTCATCGCGCTGGCAAGCAGATGCATTGGTAATGGATAAGTGGTTTGCACTACAGGCAACAATTCCTGCAGGGTCAACTGTTGAGTTAGTTAAACAATTGCTTACCCACCCTGGGTTTTCTTTGAATAATCCCAATAAAGTTTATGCACTATTGGGTAGTTTCGCGAAGGCAAATCCAGTTGGTTTTCATCGCGCGGATGGTGGTGGTTATCGTTTGTTTGCTGAACAGGTGGTTAAGCTAAATGAGATTAATCCACAGGTTGCAGCGCGGATGGTATCTGCGTTTAATCAGTGGCGACGCTATGACGTACCCCGGCAGGAATTGATGCAGATAGAGCTTAAAAGAATTGCAGCTGTAGACGGCCTGTCTCCGGATGTATTCGAAATCGTCAACAAAGCGTTAGCAATGTCAGCATAGGGTGTGGGCTCCCTACGAACTGGTTCCTTCTATTGCCCGTAGCAGCAACTCACGGGCAAGAGTGGCATCTTCGCGGGTTGGGTATTTGGCTTGAACTCTAACTCCATCACCCATGCTGATGTTGAATTGAATTCCCTCATCATTTTCTGCCTTAAATAACGGTGTGACAAACAGAATTTTGTTAAGTACCAGTGCGTACCCTTTGATTGTATGGATATTCTTACTCATCTAGTTTTCCTTATCAATGACTGCAGTTTTTGCTGCTGATTTGGAGCCGGAAACTGCAGTAACTATAGAGCCACAGACTACCAGAGCAGTTCCAATCCAGCCAGTTATATCTATTTTTTCAGCGGCCATAATCTGCGGCCAATAGTTATGAATAACAGCAGCTGTTGCTATTGTTCCTAAAGGAGTAAGGGCAAGTACAGCGCTTACTCTGGATGCCTCCCAATGGTCCATAGCTTCAGCAAATGCACCGTAGGCAACCAGGGTGTTAATTGAGCAGAAGATTACCACCCACCATTGCCAGCTAGTCAGTTGCAAAAGGCTTTCAGGATTACTGGTCGGGAAAAGCACAATAGTGGCAAAAACATAGATGAAGGTCATTACCGATAATGCTGAGATATCGCGCAGCAGCTGTTTTTGTGCCAGCGCATATACAGCCCAAACTATAGCGGCCGCTATAATTAATAATATGCCAGTTTGGTAGGTGCTTATATTTTCAGCCATCAGCTTAATTTGATCTTTGAAGAATAGTATCAAACCAAAAATAAGGGTAAGAAAGCCAAGCCATTGCCAGCGGTTATAACGCTCCCTAAACAAAATAATCCCACCCATTGCCAGTAGCGCCGGGGCCAGCTGAATAATCACTTGCGCGTTTGCAGGTGTAGTTTTCTGCAGGCCGAGCAAATAGAAAATGTAGTTTCCGACCAACATTATTCCAGCTAGAAATAGCAGTCCCCACATGGAAGCATTTAGTTTGAATATCTCACCACGGCGGCGTTTGCGACTAAGTAAAAAGAGCCCAGAGACCACTGCCGCGAACAGAAATCTGAACCAGGTAAGAGTCCATGGGTCAGTGGTCTGTAAGGCAATCTTTAGCCCTGGAGCCAGGGTCGCCCAGGCGAGCATGGTGATTGATGCCAGTAACAGGCCTTTTTTCCAATTACCGCTGGTTGTGTGTAAATTCATGGCTTGTTCAGTCTTGGTTTAACTAAGACTGCTATAGTAACCTACAAGTAATGTTCAAAAGGTACTGTACCCATGAAAAAAATACTTATTTTGCTGGCCTTTAGCAGTCTTTTATTAGGCGGCTGCGCTAGTACTCAGAGCTATACATCTGCAGGTGGTGGTGTGTACTATTCCAAACCTATCGTAAATACGGGTCCTTCATTTGCTATGGGCTGGTATAGCTACCCTTGGAGTCAGAGCTACAGCGGATTTCCTCGCTACGGATATAGTTATAGCTACGGATATGGCTTTGGAAGCCGTTACGGCGGTTTGCACGGAATATACTACGGGCGTTTTAGTCCTTACTGGATTTATCCGCTGTACCATGCACACTTGCCACACATGTATGGCCCATACCTGCACTCTGATTACTATGGGCAATCTAGACAATATGCTAGGCATAAGCCTGAGCATAAATCCGATCACAAAAAGCGCAAACATAAGGCTAAAAAGAATCCCGTAAGGATTGTTACCTTGCCTGGGGCTCGTTATGGACGCGTTGTAGGCTCATATCCGGTTGCGAGCGGTGGTTCTAGCTTCTATGGTTCTGCGAATAACAAGCAGAAATCCAAAGCGCCGCCTCCACAGCGTATACAGCCAGTAGGTGATGCAGTTGTTGGTACTTCACCAACGGTGACAATAATTCGCCGGGAGCTGCAGCCAGAAGACGCTGCCTATTCGGTGTTTAACTCTCAAAGTTCTGCGGCTGGGCACCGTTCAGCTAGTGGTGTTGGTTTTTCTAAAACTGGCAAAGATCCTGTTCAGCGCTTGCATGGCAACAATGCTAAGTTAGTAAATAGCCAGCCGATTAAGCTCCCGGGTGGCAGCTCAAATGGCGGGTATTTAGTACCACACTCTTCTAAGGTGAAATCAAAACCGGCGCGCTCGCATAAGGCAAAAGCTAATCACCGGGGGGCGAAATCTTCGGGTCGCCATAAAGGACGTTCTACTTCTGGAAGAAGCCATTCATCTGGTCGTCCTAGTCACTAAGGTGGTTAATTTTAGGCAGTTCTTTGTATTAGTTGCAGGTGTTGGTGTGTGGATTTATAGTTTCCATTCAGGTAGGGTTAAGGCGTGTCAGCTATAGTTCTATAATCTAGATAATATTAGGATGAGGAAGAAGAATATGAATATAAGGAAAGCACTTATTGTTATCGCACTGGCTACGCTGTTAGCCAGTACGCAAAGCTATGCATCAGCTGGTCCCGGTGTGTATTACGCTAATTCTGAGGTTAATGTGGCGCCGGTAAGTAGATTCGGTTCTTATAGTTATCCTTGGGGTATTAATTCTACTTATTACAGCTATGGTAGGAATCGGATATTTTTGAGTAGGCGCCCAGTTAGTATTAACAGAAACCGGGTGTATCTAGATTCCAATGGTCTACTACCTGATTGGCAGTATGGGAGCACCCCTCGATACCTCACAGCGGCCGCTCCTAGTAAGGTGCGCGGAAAGTCAGTGGCTCCGCCTCCGCCTCAGCGGTTGCACAGCACTTCACAGACTGGCCGCTTTGGCAGTACAGTTAAGAGACCGATGAAACAAGCTCGATTCAGTAAGAAGTACGGTAGAGGTGGCATGGGTCGCTCGAAATCTTCTCGAGGCGGCCGTTCATACGGTGGCGTTAGTTCACACAAAGGCGGCCATTCACCCAAAGGCAGTCACACTTCGGTCAAGTAGTAGTAATAGCCACGGTCTAATACCAGCTAGACCGTGGCTTAGTTCTTTGGGTTCGGGTTTAAAGTAATCCTGATAAACCGCCCATAATTCAGTAAAATAGCAATTACTCTAGTTAAATCATCCATTGTGATGAGGCTATTTGCATGGTCATTGCTACGCACAAAAAATATGATGTTTTAGTAATCGGTGGCGGCCATGCTGGTACCGAGGCTGCTCTAGCTGCTGCGCGCACTGGTGCCTCGACTCTGTTGGTTACACACAATATTGAAACAATTGGTCAAATGAGCTCTAATCCTGCAATTGGCGGGATTGGTAAAGGACCTCTGGTGCGCGAGGTTGATGCGCTTGGTGGGGTGATGGCCAAGGCTGCTGATGCATCTGGTATTCAGTTCCGCACTCTTAATGCCAGTAAAGGCCCGGCAGTGCGTGCCACAAGAGCGCAATGCGATCGTAGCTTGTATCGTGCTTTTATTCGCTCCGCAGTAGAATTTCAGCCAAATTTGCAAATCTTTCAAGCTGCAGTTGATGACCTAATCGTAAAAGATGATCAGGTATTAGGCTGTATAACCGATACTGGTCTGCAGTTTCTGGCCGCAACAGTGGTATTAACTACTGGCACCTTTCTTGGTGGGGTGATACATATTGGCGACCAGCAGCACGGCGGGGGCAGGGCGGGTGATCAGCCTGCTAACACCCTGGCGCAAAGGCTACGCGCGCTGCCATTTACCGTAGGGCGGCTTAAAACCGGTACTCCGCCCAGAATTGATGGCCGTTCGGTTGATTTCTCCGTTTTGGAAGAACAGCCCGGTGATACACCCGTGCCATATATGTCTTATCTTGGTAGTGCTGCCGATCACCCAGAGCAGCGCTCTTGCTGGATTGCCCATACCACCGATGAGACACATCAGATTATTCGTCAATCAATTCATCTCTCAGCACTGCATAGCGGCAATATAGAGGGCGTTGGTCCGCGCTATTGTCCCTCAATTGAAGATAAAGTTACTCGATTTGCTGACAAAAGCTCTCATCAGGTGTTTGTTGAGCCAGAAGGCCTGGAGACTACTGAGCTTTACCCCAATGGCCTGTCAACCTCACTACCATTCGCAGTGCAAGAGCGCTTTATTCGCAGTATGAAGGGTTTTGAGAACGCCCATTTAAGTCGCCCTGGTTATGCTATTGAGTATGATTTTTTCGACCCTAGAGGGCTGCAAGCAAGTTTGGAAACAAAATATATTGAGGGTTTGTTTTTTGCCGGCCAAATTAATGGCACCACCGGCTATGAAGAAGCCGCCGCCCAAGGTCTGATTGCAGGCCTTAATGCATCGCGTAAGGCCGCTGGAGAGGCAGCATGGACACCAGCACGCGATCAGGCGTATATCGGGGTGTTGATTGATGACCTGATCAACCAAGGCACCACAGAGCCATATCGGATGTTTACCTCCAGAGCAGAATACCGACTAACTCTACGTGAGGACAATGCAGATTTACGCCTCACAGCCTTTGGTAAGGATCTGGGATTGGTCGATGCTGAGCGCTGGCTAGCATTTAATAGCAAAAGTGAAGCAATTATTGCTGAACAGCAACGCCTTGGCGCAATTTGGCTTACTCCAGAAAATGCATTAGGAAAATCATTATTCAACTTGCATGGAATTAAGCTGAGCAAGGAGTCTACGGCCTTGAGCTTGATGAAAAGGCCTGAGTTAAATTATGAGAAAATCAACCAAGTGGAAGGCATAGGCCCAGGGGTCACAAGTGCCAAGGTGGCCGAGCAAGTTGAAATTCAGGTTAAATACGCGGGTTACCTACAACGCCAACAGCAAGACGTTGAGCGCAATCAACGCATGGAAAGCCAAGCAATACCGTCTGATTTTGAGTATGAAGTTATTAAAGGTTTATCTACTGAGGTAGCTGAGAAGTTAGCCGCGCAACGGCCAGCAACCATAGGACAAGCCAGCAGAATACCCGGAGTTACTCCGGCATCAATTTCTTTATTACTGGTTTATCTAAAGCGACACGCAGCCTAGCCTGCAAGCATAGTTATATTTAAGCCAAATTAAACATCGCATTAACGCTTTGTTTACGTAGTCTCTGGCAGTATCTACTCATCAGGGTATATACAAGTGCTCGTTGACACTCCGTGATTCATCTAACACTTGTTCCCCATACCTCCCTCACTAATACCCTGATCCTGACTTCGGCTTTCCCTGGCCGAGGTCTTTTTTTGCCTACACGGATGTAGGTAGATCGCGAAGCGCAAGGATGCGCAAGAGCGATCCCTTCACGCTGCCCCGGATGCTAATAAGCGATCCCTTCACGCTGCCGCGAATTCTCGTCTATAGGGTATATTGCACACCACTGCTATCCCGCTAACTTTCTGGATTGCTGATTAAATCCTTACTGTATTTGGTGCGCGCCAGTTTTCCAGCTTCCGA
>CAZEFU010000027.1:0-11416 GCA_964511515.1 uncultured Wenzhouxiangellaceae bacterium | reverse complement strand
TAGTTCCCAGCCAGCTTGCTGACTGTAACTTAATAAGAGAGGAGCGATCTCTGGATCAGTCGAGGCATCATCGAGCAGTAACACACTGGTAGTATTTGGCAGGTTCTGCTGTAAAGCTGCCAAGCATGCTGAAGTTGCGACAGACGCATTATAAACAGGCACAATGACCAGCGGCCAAGCACTCACCAATCAGTCCTCCCAGTAATGCGGTAGTTTAACGAAACCCATTTCTCGACTGGAGCCGGTAACAATAAAGGGTAACTCCTGGGTATCGCATACGCGTAAGCCTTGTGGGTCCATTGCATGAGCGCGCAGACTGTATGAGCCTGGTAACAGGGCCAAATCGGTAAAACAAATTTTATACCGACACAAGTTATCAGCTAGATGGGTTGCTTTGATGCCTTCCTGGTCAGAGGAGACACCATATATTGGTGTGCCATCAGATCGTACCATACCGAACAAGACTACCGGTTGTTGCTCATCCGGCTGGTTTAATTCAACCTCGGCATGTAATGCCTGTCCCTGACTAAGTTGTGGTATCTGATCATCACCTACGTTGGCAAGCTTGAATGATTTAACCCGGTATTGGCCATTGCCATTCGACTGTCGAGACTGTCTTCTCTCTTTGGCAGACTTCTGCTCATGCCAGGCAAGGTAAGATTGGGTCACCCGGAATACATCTCCGCTCGTCCGTATTGTGCCATCATCAATCCAGACTGCATGCTTGCAGAGTTTTTGTACCTGATACATCGAGTGAGAGACCATTAACAAGGTTCCACCATTTTCCAGGTATTGCTCTATCCAACGGATACATTTTTGTTGGAAAGACTCATCTCCAACAGCTAGAATTTCATCAGTAATCAGCAAATCAGGGTTTACTGCCGTTATAACCGCAAAGCCAAGACGCACAACCATTCCAGAAGAATAGTGTTTTACCGGCTCATTAATCGAGTCACCAATATCTGCGAACTCTAGAATCTGATCGAGTTTATCGGCCAATTGCTGGCGTGACATACCCAACAAACTAGCTTTTAATTTGATGTTCTCCATACCAGAGAATTCATTCTGGAAGCCTGCACCTAATTCAAGCAATGCAGCAACGCTGGCATTCACTTTAACCTCGCCGGATGTAGGCCGTAACACTCCAGTAAGAACCTTCAACAGGGTAGATTTACCAGCTCCATTGGCACCAATAATAGCTAAAGATTCACCTCTTTTAATCTCTAAATTAATATCGTGTAATACCCTGGAACCAGTACCAATTTTGCGCCCTAGCAATAAACGAACTAAGGCCTTTAACCTATCTTTGCTGTGCGAGGTATGTGGGAATATCTTCTCTACAGATTTAATCTCTGCTAATAGCGGCATCAGAAGAAATCCTCAAAACGCGGACTTAGGCGGCGGAAGAACCAGATACTCAAAGGCAATATGATCAAAGTAATTATGATGGGTAAAACTAAACTACTCAAGTCGCTGAAATCACCCATAAGTAAATACTTGCGTAGGCTTTCCATCAAGCCAGCCATAGGATTCATTTCCATCCAATAGGAATACTTTTCTGGAATCAGGGAAGCTGGGTACAGTATAGGCGTGGCAAAAAACCAGAGCATCATTACAGGGGGCAGCATATGCTCAAGATCACGCACAAAGACATTCAAGCTGCTCACCATTAAACCCAAAGACAATGCCAGGATAAATAATGTCATCAGTACAATTAGCGCCGGTAATAGGCCTAGCCAGTGAATTGGAATACCAAACGCGGTTAATACCAATAAAATAGCGACATATCCAATGCTGTGCATCACAAAGGTCGAAATCACCGTAGCTATTGGGAAAACCTCAGAGGAAATGGCGACCTTATCAATTAGAGCGGCATTAGATGTAACTGAATTTACGCTTTTCAGAACCGCTTCAGAAAATGCAGTCCAAGGCCAGAATGCTACGGCAAGATAAGGTAAAAAACCGACAGTTTCGGTCTCAGGAAAGCGCATTTGGAAAATTACGGTAAAGACAAAACTATAAATCAGCAGCAACATAAGCGGCTGAATAATAAGCCATGCAAAGCCACTCAAGGAGTCAAGGTAACGACTGCGAATTTCCCGCCTTACCAATTCTCCAATTAGAGTAATGTTTTTGTTCATTTACCTAGGGTCTGTTGGCACTATCTACTATTATTTAATCGCCTTTCTTAGCTAGGCAATCCAGCCACGACTCCTGTACTCCATCTTTATCAAAGTAGCGCGCCATCATTTCCTCAATAGCACAGTCAGGGATGACTAGGTCATCTGCCGTATTGATGCCAGAAAGGTAATTTGTTCGTGCTTTTTTAGTATACTTTCTTTGTTGCTGGGAAATTAATTTACGCTTTACTTCTGCATAAGGAATAACTGATGCTTCGTTCTTTGCATCCAGACGGATCAAGTGATAGCCAAATGTTGTTTTAACCGGCTTCGTGATATCACCAGGCTGTCGCAGCGCAAATGCTGCGGACTCAAAAGGCGGAACCATTTTACCCGGAACTACACCCAGATATTTGCCAGAATTGCCTTTGGAACCAGGGTCTTCTGAGTACTCCAACACCAGTTGATTCCATCGATCTGGGTTTTCTGAGAGTTGGGAATGAACTTTGGTGACAAGCTTTAACGCCTCAGCATCAGAACGATTTTCTATAGAGATAAGTATATGCGCAACGTCCACAGAAGCTGGCTGTTTAAATTCCTGCGGATGAATCATATAATACTCTTTTGCCATCAACTCAAAGTCTGCCGCATCTACCTTGCTAGCTTCAACCGAATCAAGCCAGGCATCTGCCAATTCTGATTCCACTGCCAGTTGTAAGCGAAGTTTGACCATTGGCTTTTTATCAAAACCGGCCAAACGCGCTTCATCGGCAATACGCTTATCTAGCATAAGCTGACGCAATGCCTTTTCTACCCTACCGCCGTCTCGAAGGAATGGAAGGCGGTCTTTCTTTGGAATACGACTAATCCGTGCATCAAAATCCTGCTGGGTAACCACACTGGAGGCTTGCTTAATAATGGGGTCATGTTCTCCAGCCTGGGCAACTGTAGCAACACACAGAACCAGAAGCAAGTGCATTAATAGTATCGATTTCACTTATCACCTATTGTTAAATAAAAAGCTCCGACCACATAGAGAGGCCGGAGCAATCAGTTGTTATCTTGAGCTTATTGTACCCTGGAATGGTCAAATATTCCTCGACATACAGACTCATTACACGCACTACTAAAGCGGATATTCATATAATAATCAGTACTGGGGGCAAGCTCACAAATCCCATTATTAGCTACATAGGCACTACTAACTACATATTTCAGGAATGTTCCGACACCCCATGTTTCAATACAGTCATCATCCATTGGCACTTGCCCTTGCACTCCAATTTCGCCATAAGTATAGTCACCAGGGCACTGGGTAATTGAGGTCGTACGAACACCTGCGGTACCTGTCCAGGGAGCGGCTGTCAACCAAGCTTCTGCGCCGATCACAGTACCAGTGTTAAAACGAATTGCCTGACTCTCACCTTGGGATAGAGCAATAGTCTGCTTAAAGCTATTAGGGCCAGGCCAAATACCGCCATTCCATACCGTCTGCCACTCTACCGGGGTTGTATTTGGTAGTTGAATTGCACAATTATTAGTACCAAGATCCTGCGCAGGAAGAGCCGAGTATACACTTACAGAAGCTACATCACTTGATGTTGCATTGGAACATGTAACACCATAAGCCATCGACATAGAGTCATGCCGGGGAGTAAACGCCAAACTACCAGAGGTAGGTAAATTTGTGCCTGCCCAACCAAGAGCAATACCATTAGTTACACATGATGCAGCGTTGACCGATGCCCACGAGAAGTTTACGGTCTCTCCTTCAATAATACTGCTGCGATCAACACTAATACTTGTTGTGACAGGCGGCTGAGCAGCTCCGGTTGTGGAAATATTTAACATAGCGTCTACGGATCCTGCAGGAAACTTGCTGTCGAAACAGCGAAGTACAAAGGTTTTGTCGCCAGCCTCATTGATCGGGATATTAATTGAGCCGTTGGTACTAAGGATCGGATTGACCCAAGCACCAATGCTTGGCTGAATACCTTTACAGGAAGCTGCGTTAAAGGTTGACCAGCTTAAAGTAAGATTAGTGCCAACCGCTACTGGATTAGGTGTAGCGGTAAAGCTTGCTATCTGTAACTGCCCTCCGCTGTTTTCATTTATAACGGTTACACTTACAGTCTGATTGACTGTTGTACCAGTGCTATTTTGGGTACATGAAAGGGTAAAATTTCTTATGCCGGCACTTGTATAGCTAACTGCCTGCTGTCCAATTAACGGCTTACTACCTATCCAGGCACCACTTGCTACACAGCCATCAACATTGATCGCATCCCAGTTTAAGAGGAAGTTCTCACCTATTACCGGTTGTGACTTGCTGGATTCAAACGTTCGAATCTGTGGTTCCAACCCTGTACCATTACCGGCTAATACTTGAACATTAAGAGTTTGTGAATAAGTTTCATTACCATAGCACCTTAATACATAAGTCCTTATACCAACCCGATCTTCGGTAAATGTCATGCTGCTATTAATAGCCATAGTATCAGTTTGGGTGCCTAAATTAAAGTCGGTAAGACCACGGCAGAAGTTCACATCGTTAGACCGCCAGGTCAGAGTAATAGGCTCACCTGCGTTAATAGTGCTAGATGATGCCGTAAAACTCTCAATCCCAGCCTCACCAGTGCCACCACCACCGCTATCTTCGATGACAGTAACAGAAACTGCACTTGTATCGGTGAATGTTTGCCCACCGAGTTCTGCAGTACATGTGATCTGATAATTACGAGTACCTACCGTACCTTCTGTGAATGTATGCGAGTCGTTGGTAGCTAGCTGACCACTGAGAACAAAGTCTGACTCTGCAGTACAGTAGTCTGTATCTGATGATGTCCAGGTTAGGGTAATTTCTTCACCTTCAGTGATTGAAGATGAACTTGCTTGAAATTGTGTAATTTGTGGGTTGCGAGCAGGTTGCTCAACAATTATTTCAAGATTACCATTGGTTTTTAATCTTATATTACCATTATTTGGATTAATCAGAAACCAGGTGATGAGGTCCGAAGAACCAATCACTACATCATCAACCACAAGCTGCTGCTGCTGTCCGCCTGGCTCATCGAGGGTTTCATCAATACGGCTAAAAGTTGCAGTGCCATTGGTGACAATTTTGATTACCCGAGCTTCATAATTTGCGGTGATATATTCAATTACGGAAGAATCACCGACAACTTCGCCATTGACCCTAAATTCACCAGCACTTACAGAGGTGCTTAGTGTTAGTAACATTGTTACCAATATACTAGTTATTTTCGACATTTTTCTTACTCCAAAAGCTAAATATTTAATTACGCTGTAGTAGTTATATTCTTATTACCCACAGTCGCAGTTATTCTATCAAAAAACAATGCCCCATGGTGTTAAGTCACAGTTAAAGCTTGAACCATCAAGTCACCTTTTGTGCCCACTGAGGCATCTGATGGTTGAATATGGTAAAAATCTTGATCATTTCCTTAGTATATTTAATTGCAACACCCTGGGTTGTAGCTGCATACTTTATTTGCAAAAAAAACAGGGGTCGCAAGTGCGACCCCTGTTACTTCCGGTTTCCCGAAAAGTTACTACACTACTTCAGTCAGATTACTGAATGATGGTAGTGGTTTGAGCACGAGTACCTTTATGCTCAAAAATACCACCGTAGTTTGCCAGTACTGCGCCACCCTCAAGGGTGCCGTTAGTAAAGGCTTCGAACCAATTACCAATTACTGGCAGGCCAAGTAAGCCTTCAGAGTCCATACGGTCAGCAGCATCTACACCAGCAGCGTCTACATTGGATACCATATCAACCTTGGCCCAACCTGCATCATAGCCCAAAGGCAAGACAAAAGTCACCAGAGAACCAAAACCGCTTGTTCCAAGAATTGGGGTTGCATCAATTGCATTACCATCGTATAGAGGCATCTCAGTAGATGGTTCTTCAGCATGGTCAAAGCGCATTATATTGGTTTCTGCACACAACTCGAACAGATTGACCGGAGCATCCGGTATATCCGGACGTGGTGAAGGCGGTGGTAAAACGTCACCTGGGTTAACAGTAAGCTGCCCTTCTTCACGATCCCAATAGTCAATTGTGAAGTCTTCACAAGCGGTTGCAGTGGAATTTAGCGCCGCTGTAAATGGAGCAACTGGAGGAAGACCGATTGCAAATGAAGGATCAGTATAAAAACGCTTGGTAGGGAAAGTTATTACCCACTCACTCTGCGCCGCCAATGATTCAACCAAGGCATATTCATTCATCACAGAGTCATGCATAAATAATGCTGATACCGCTTCAATACTCTGACCATAGGTCAATGTTATTGCATTACCCGCATCATCGAAAATATTAGCGACAGCATCATCACCAGAAGTCAGCGATGGTAGTTCATCACCAGGGTTTGAGTGACGGAAACCCGCACTTACACCTGGATCCCAAAAACCATTTATTGCCTTGGCATCGTAGCTGAACATGAGACCTTCACCGGCATTAACGATAGCTGCACCACCAAACAAGCCACCAGTCGGAGCGCTTATATCAATAGTATTATCATCTATCCAATAACCATTAACACCCCCTAAAATTGACCATGCGTCAACTAATGTCTGACAATTTGCTGGGAGTTGCTGGTTAGGGCCAGAACCAGGCTGAACGTGGGTAGCTGCAACCGCAGAACCGCCATACATTTCACCCATTTCGATAATCTCAAAATGACCTTCGCTAGCACGCCCAATAGCGCTAATCTCTGGGCTAGCATCACCACTATCACCGGTATAAGCAAAATTCAGGAACTGCTGAACACCAGTACCACCACCATTACCGTAGAAGTAAGGAACTGTACAGGTAGAATCTAAGGTTATCAGGGTTGGTACAGCAGCGTTATCAAAGATAGCGGCGGTCCAAACATCGTAGGCTGACATATACAAGTTAAAATCGAGTACTTCGCGAGAGTTTAAAGACTCAAGGAAGCGCACTTTAACGGCCTTAGCCTGATCGGTAGTATTAACTACAGACAGCAGGGTTTGATTGCCGTTATTTGTGGTATAGAAAGGATAGAGCAGGACTTGTCCCAGGCCATCCGGATTTACATTTACTGCTTGCGCTGAACCAGCAATACCGGCAATACCGGCGATACTAGCTAAGACTGCAGTGGTTAGATTATTTCTTTTCATTACAACACTCCTATTGTGTACACAGGGCTGCAAAAATACGCCCGAACATTTTGTTTGCGCTAGCCACGAGCGCACTGATAGTGCTCGTAGCGCATATTCGCAGTGACAATGTTACGACAAATAATACTGAAAGGCAAACTAATTTCAGCATATTTAAAGCTATTGCAGCGAGTTTTCATGTGCCGGGATTGCTTGTGGTTTTTCTGCAAAGCCACTGATATTGCCGTATCCAGCTAATCGCATCTTCATTTTCTGTAATTTGTTGCTTAAAAACAACGAAAAAATAAGTTAAAAAACAGTTAATTTATTTCCAATAATGCCCTAAATAGTGCTGAAATCAGCAATTACGAGGGCACTATCCACCAGTTATCATCAAGGCGTATCCAGTTTCCAGTTACCATCTCGAAGCTTTCAAACTCTCTTAGACTACGCATTGGGGAGAATACCTTGTATATTATCCGCATCTGAACAGCACAAACATCCTCACCACACTCTGAGCTTATTATTTCACCACCAGTCCATGTAACCCGGCGAGCTGCCATTTTTAGAGCGTGGTCTATTAAACTAACCCCTGACTTATAACCAGGGGAGGTAAACTCATAGGTAGCTTTCCAGTCCTGATTTATCATAGCCACCAACCAATCTCGACTACGGATTTCAACCAGCTCTACATCACTAAGTTGCGCACCAGAGTTCGGCTTATATGTACTAGCCGCAAATACTGCTACTGCGATCAATATACCTATTGCCAGCCATTTAATTAAATTCATTGTTTTTCCTTAGTTTCTATAAAACGGTAATTATTCATCTTTCTCAGCCCTGAGGGTTACCACCCCACCCTGACGAATAGGTTTAACATTACGGAAGCGGTGCTGGTATTCATCTGTAACCACATCAAGCTCTGCTGCTGACCTGACTACAGTTGGGGTAATTAATACCAGCAACTCAGTTCGTTGAGTGCTGGTACTTGTTTCTCCAAACAGAGCTCCTAGATATGGGATTCGCCGCAAGCCAGGTATTCCTGATGAGCTATCATCAACAGTTTCCCTTATCAAGCCGCCTAGCAATACTGTATTGCCACTTTGCACTGCAATTTTTGTCGAGATCGACCGGTCATTAATATCGGGGTTACCACTTGGGGGTCGCGGGCCAGGAGAAGATACCGTTTGAATTACATCCAGATACACCAGGCCACCTGGGTTAACTCGTGGGGTAACAGTTAGCTCAACCCCGGTTTGTAGATACTGGTTTGACTGAATGGTTCCCGTTTGGTTGCCGCCTGGGTTAAAAGAAGTGCCTTGCACTGCAATACTCTCACCAACATTAATACTAGCTTCTTCGTTATTTCTCACTACTAAAGATGGGGTAGACAACACCCTGATATCAGTTGTAGTATCTAATGCTGAGATTGTTGCAGAAACAAAATTTCCACCTCCGGTTATTTTAGCTATTTGCCCAAAAAACCCACCATCTTCACCGGTAGTATTACCAGTTCTGAAATCTGCAGATCTTGATGGTGCAATGCCATCCTCAAAACCTAGTTCTGGAACGATATTACTCAAAAACCAGCTTACTCCTAAAGATAAGGAATCGTTCAAGGTAACCTCGAGCACCTGAGCCTCTATGTGTACCTGCAAAGGCACAATATCCAAACGCTTGATTGCAGCGAGAATACTCTCGTATTTCTGCGGTGAAGTCTGGATTAACAGCGAGTTGGTTTCTTCAACTGCAATAATAGAGACACCTTCGGCGGTTACGCTGCCTTGCCCAGAAGGCCTATTATTAGCAGCCTGACCGCCAGCGCTCGCTTCGCGCTGACTTTGTCGATTGAATCCACCCAAAGACACCGGTTGCAATCCAGGGGCAACCTCACCACTACGGGAGCGATTGGATCTACCACCAGCACCTGTTTCACCAAATATTTGCCCCAGATAATCTGCCAGCGCTACCGCTTCCAGGTTCTTCACTTCATATACATACAGACGCCTGGATGCTTCGCCACCGCCACGATCAAGGCGTTCTATCCATTCTCTTGCCTTGGCAAGATATTCTGGCTGCGGGGTAATTACCATTACTGAGTTGAGTCTCTCCATTGGCATAAAGCGGAACATGCCGGATAAGGGCGAGCCCTCATTGTCACCGAACAAAGCTTCCAACTCAGGAATTACTGTGGCCACCTCAACCCGTTTTAACGGGAACAGACCGATTGACATGCCCTCGAGCCAGTCGACATCGAAGGTATTTACGGTCTGGATGTAATTTTTTAATTCACTTCGGGTACCAGCCAGAAACAGCAGACCGCGAGAATTGTCTGCACTTAAGATAGCCCCATCACGGGCATAAGGCTGGAGTAGCTTTTCCATTTCACTAGCAGAAATATACTTTAAGGGAACCACTCGAACCGCATAACCTCGAATACTATTAATCGAGCCAATTTGCGGGGTCAGGTTACCCTTAATAGCAGAGCTAACTGGTAATACATTATAGCGGCCTTCACTCCACACCAAAGTTGCGCCATTCCAGCGCAACACCATTTCCAGGATTGGCAAAACCTGATCTCGATTAATTGGTTTGGCAGTAGCAAAAGTAACCTTACCTTTAACCCCCGGCCCAATTACAAAATTTTCTTGCAAGATATCGCCTAATACGGTGTGTACAATTTCCTGAATTGGCACACCTTCCCAGTTAAAGGTTACCTCACCTTCATCACCAAGAGGTCTATACGGCTTTGCCTGAGCAACTTTTTCATTAATAAATTTGCCGCTGCCTGGGCTGAGCTCAACTTCTGGCTCCTCCCATTCCCCTGAGCTCTCATGATCGGTGCGAATCCCGGCTATGTTATCGACGGTATCTTTGCTGTGATCAGCTTTGTCGTAGCTAGGCCAGTTGCGTGCCGCATCCTCGGCCTCGGCAAGTTCGGCTTCTGTACGCTCTGGAGTGCCAGTTGCACAGGCACTAATAAACACAATCAACAGACTGATACTTGTCAGCCGACTTACGCGTCGCCATTGCTGGTTGTATTTGGGCATTCTGGCTCCTGCTATCATTTTTTGCCGGCTCAACATTCCACTCCAATTAGTTACTTTATCTGTCATCAGTTATCACCATCATTCTTTTTTTGTGGTTTCCGTCTCTTCCGCTCAGCTGCGCGTTTTTCCAAACCTTGGCGCATAAAATCAGCTGCGCTCATTGGTTTGCTCGCCGGTTTGTTGCCAGTATCTGCATCTGCCTTGCGGCTCTTAGCAGCAGCCTTTTTCGGCTTCTTAGACCCCGCTGCTGCGGTCTTTTTGTCAGCATTATTAGTCTGCTTCTTACTAGCACCAGCCGCTTTAGCAGGTACTTTACCAAGGGACTGAGTAAACATTACCAATTCCAGGCCAGTAACCTCTCCTTGCTTATTGATTAAGGAGACATTTCTTGCCTCTACTTTCTTCACCGACCAACCACTGAGTTCCCCATCTAAGGACTCACCTTCAGCTGCACTAATGGTAGCCTTACTGCCCTGATCAAATAGCATGGCAATACGTTGGTCTTTAGTAATAATTACCCCGGTAAGCCTAACTTTCAGCGGCTCCACTGGCTCAGCTTCAAGCAATGCCTCGTCATCAACAGGCTCATCAGTTAACACTATCACTGGTTTGCGATCATCATTAAACAGTGGTCGCTGTTTAATGACCTCGAATTCTTCAATCGGTTCAAGTTTACTGATTTGCAATACCTCATAATCAGATTGTATGTCAGCGGCCGCGGGGATGACTTTATCATCTGGAACACCACCACTTACAAAAGGCAGCGCCAATATCAGCAACAACAAAATGCCAGCAGTGGAGAGCAATATAGTCCCCAGTGGATTATCACGGATTAGTGATTTCACCCGCTCTCCCCTCGGCTACGCATATATCCTGTTAGGTTAAAACGAACATCCAGGCGGTCTGTTTGGGTGGTTTTGCTTGACCCGCGGGCTCGGCGTGCAGTTATTTTATAAACATTGAGCTCTTCAACCAACATCATTGGGCGTGAATCCTCCAGCTTATAGAGCACATTAACAAAATCGGAAATACTGCAATTCATGCGTATATTAACGCTGGCCCGTTGAAAGCGCTCTTCTAGTTTTGATCTCACTGGTTGGCTTGAAA
>CAZEFU010000026.1:0-11470 GCA_964511515.1 uncultured Wenzhouxiangellaceae bacterium | reverse complement strand
GCATTGTATGTTTAATCGTTATTGATTATATTTAATATCATCTGAACCCAATCTAGCCTTTTCTGTATAACATTTTTTTACTATAAAAGAATGCTATTGCTCTAGTCAAAACTGGCGAAAGCTTTACACTACCTTTTAACTGAGGAATTAAAATGAGCAATAACAACACAATACAACCGACCAGCAGCAGTTACAAAGCCTCCGCCTCTGCACCACCACCTCCTGGTAAAGACTTGCATTCCTCAGCTAATTTTCTGAAAGATGACTTTCAACCAAAGTTCCATCAGCAATTTCGTCAAAAAGCTGGGAATAAAGATAGCTTTCATCAAATAATGCGCCAGGCCTTCAGTGATGATAATAAAACAAGTTCCAAGAAAGGGACAATGTACAATTATGAAGGCGCCGAAGCATTACGGCAAAAAGTACTAGCTGACGACCTATCCTGGCTACCTGAGGTAAAAGTACTCTCTGGATCAGAATTTTCACAAGCACAATTATTTCATCAAGGGCAAGCATCAGACTCAGAATCCTTTCGGGGCACTTTTGGTGACGGAACTATCTTTCTTAATGAATCAATCATGTCAGATCCCGACTTTGCCTTAAGTGTTTATTCTGAAGAAGCAGGCCATGCAATCGACAAATTACTCAACAATGAACGTGATACCTTGGGTGATGAAGGAGCTATTTTTTCAAAATTATTGATGGGTAAGTCTTTGAGCGCAAAACAAATTCAAGCACTTAAAGCTGAAAATGACCACGGGAAATTGGCCGGGGTTGATGTTGAATTTCTCTCAAAATCAGGTCCTGATAAAATCATTTCAGACATAAACTCTAGTCGTATTGAAGCCTATAAAAAAGCTGTGGCAGATACTAGGGAAAAGGGTAAGAATGATGGCAAGGATGCTAGTGAAATAGAAAAAGAGATTAGTAAAATAGACAAACCTAAACCCCTAACGGCAGTGGAAGAAAAAGAAGTGCGTTATGTCTATTCGTCGGCCAAAGCATATGGGAAATCTGATGAGGATGCTGATTCCTTCACTGCTGATCTCATGAAGCCCGATAATGCGGCAGTACGAAAAGAACTAAGAGAAACTTCAGCTGACTGGGCTGTTGGCCAGACTTTAGTTGAAACGGTTGAATATATTGAGGCTAAAAATACTCTGGGCAAAATAAGCGGAGGTCTGGATGCCGCAATTAAAGGATTAGAAAAGGCAGATAAGATTGATGTTCCTGGAAAGGATGCATCACTAATGATATTGAAAGCCTCCAAGGGTGCGGTGGATACCCTGCTGGCCTATGTCGATGCGGACTCTTCTGCAACTGGGGCATCCAAGGCTCTTACTGTTTCAGGAAAATCTATTACACAGTTATTGAAAGATATAGACCAGGGTGATTTTGTAGCTGTATCCGAAGTGATGACCTATGTTGGTGAAACGTGGGGGAAATTTATTGAAACCGATGATGGTCTTAAAGAGTGGGCTGCAGCAACAAAAGGAATCGGCAACACTGCAGTTTCAGTAGGAAAATCTACCGGTAATTCTGAACTGGTACTCTTTGGCGAGGTTACGAATGCCGCCGCTAACTTCTTGGGCGCTTGGGATATCAAAATTGAAGGCGAACCTGCTGCAACGGGCATCACAAGAACTGCCAATGGAGTAGCCTTTGTAGGTAGTGCTTTCTCAGCCGTAGGCAACTTCACCGGGGATCAATGGCTCAGCAATACGGGTAACTATATTACAGAGGGGTCAAAGCTTTTAGGTCCCATCAATACCATTAATAAATTGTTAGATCCTGAGACCTTCGATGAGGATGCATTTGTTACTGGAACTACCGAAGGAGTAGCGAGCTTTGTAAGCGGTTCACTTAAATTATCTGGAATGGTAGTCGGTGGGGAGACAGGAAAGGATCTCGAAACTGCTGGTTCCATCGTTAGTAATTTGAGTAAATTGAACACTGCTATTCAGGGAGGAAGTTCAGCTAGTATTGCGAGTGCAGGAATAGGCACTGTGCTGGAAATCTTAAAGATAGCCGGCGTTGATATTCCTCCAAAAATACAAGAGTTGATAAACGCAGGAGTTTCAGGTTTGGCTGGCAATACATCAGCTCTCGGCGCTGAAGCTGCTGTCAAATTCCTGGCACCCTATGTCGTAGAGGTTGCTACATCAGTGGGTATAGAATTAACAGAGAAAGCCGTGACAGAAGCGCTGAATACTGCTGTAAATGGCCTAGGCTACGCAGCTGCTGTCTATAAATTGGTCATGGTCGGATTTGATATAGCTAAGATTGCGGAAAATGATGACCTTGATGATACGACAAAAGTCAATCAGTCTTTGTACGCTCTTTCTGATACGCTTTTAAATATTGGCTTATCTCTGTCAACAAATCCAGTAGGCTGGGTCATCCTCGCACTTTCAGCTGACCTTAATATTCATGCTGCAAATGTAGATATTATTGATAATGGTTTCAATAAGGATAATCTAACTCGCTTGTTTGGTGGAGCAGTGGGGGCAGCGCTATTTCCTCCTCGCCTACTTAATGCATGGTTCTCGACTGAAATTATTGATCCCTCTGCGCCTATCAATCCAGATGACCAAGCTGCTCTGGATAAAGGTGTGCGCGATGATGATGGCATATTGTGGCATACCGGTGGCGCCAATGGAGGGGAAGGAAACCGAGATGCCTATGCACAAATCGAGACAGCATTCGGAACTAACGCTATCTCATTACATGAATTCGAGCGGGATCTAGACCCTACAGATCGCTACAAAAAAATGGAAGTTTATAAACCTCTGCTGAAACAAATAATAACTACGGACAATAATCTTGCCGCGGCTTTTAATCATGCAGATGAACAAAATGGCGAGTCGGGAGCTACGATGGCGGGTTATCAGTCTGCTGCGGTGGGCCATCCTATTAAGCTAAATCATGATTTGCAGGGATTAGATTTACCGGAGATGATCGACCAACGTTATGAAACTATTACAGACCAAGTAGCAGCTTCAAACACCAAAGCTGGTCAAGCATTTAATGCCTGGGTAGACGGGATAGATAAAAAGTCTAATAATTCAGCAGGCGATACCATTGCAATAATCGATATAATCTCCCAAGCCCCAGCAGTACTACAGATGTCACCTGAGATTATAGAACAGATACTAAGTACTGTAGAACCAGGCTCCGTTAAGCATGTTGTTAACCAGCTAGTCAGCACTGTGGGCACCTACACCAATGCCTTAAGCAGCCCTCTGATACAAGGAGAAACGCCTATGGATGAACAGCAGACTCTGGACTTTGTTATCGATAAGCTTGGCTTAACCAAAGACTATCGGTTTGCCTTTGCACCGGAAAAAGGCGAAGGTATTTCACAGCGAGTTAAGGATTTCGTTGCACACCTGAATGAAGTTGGGGGCAATGGAACCGTTCAGTTAATGGGCGTTTCAAGTGATGGTGATTCTTATCAGCTATTGGTTGATGGTGAACTAGACGCCTACAAATTTATGGATGACGTTAACGATACCCCACATTTCGAGAAAGTATCACGCGCTATAATCGATCTTAGTGGTGACTCCGGTGACTGGCCACCCAGCAATACCGTAAACTGGGGAGACCATCAATTTCAAGCCTCCCGAGGTGGTGACCTCCAATGGGTTAGGCCGGCAGAAGGTGAGGATGAAACACGAGGATTAGCCGAGGCTCAAACCCTAGCAGACCAGCTTCAGGCCAAAGGTAAGGATGTAAAGCTGTTAGGGATATCTACTACTGATGGTCTATTTGAAGTTATGGTCGAAGGCAAGCAGCACGCTTATAAATTAGAAGGCGATAGCTTTGTCCAAGTCTCACAGAGAAATCTACAAACCGATATACCAAGGGTTGTGCAAAAATTCCATGCAAAGTTAAACCGAGTGAGGATTGAGGATGGTAATAAGGCCGTGCAGTTAGTAGGCCTTTCAGACGATGGCACGGCTTTTCAACTCACTGTTGATGGTGAGGAGGACACATACCGCTATGTAGAAAAAAAGGATCTCATGGACTCTACTCTAGTTGACAATTCATATTATGAAAAAATCTCACGTACGGTAGTCGATCCTAGTGGTGACTGGCCTCCCAGCCATACCGTAAATTGGAGCGATGCGCAATTCCAAGCCAGCCGGGAAGGTAACCTTGTCCAATGGGTCAAGCCTCTTTCTACACTGACCGAACAGGAAGTTGATGGATTAGCCATCGCTCAATCAGTGGTAAACCAGCTTCAGGCTAATGGCAAAGATGTAAAACTGCTGGGAGTATCTAATGCTAAGGATGCTCTGTTCGAAGTCTTAGTCGAAGGCAAACAACATTCTTACAGATTTGAAGGTGGTAGCTTCATCCAAGTATCGCAAACAAAATTGTTTGCAAAGGCCAGTTCTACCCTTGGAGAAACCCCTCCGGGGCCCACAACAGCATTACCCCTTGCAGAAGGTAATGCCGCTTTTATGGCAGGCAATTATCAAGGGGTCATCGACTATGTGGATCAAAACCCGAGTAGTGGAACGGATCAACAAATTCTTGATACTTATAAACGGGCAGCTCAGATAGGCCTTACCTTAGAGCAACCTATGTCACAAGCTGATTATAAAGAAGCAGCGCCTATTTTTGAGTCTCTTTCCAAGGAACTTAAAGTTGTCGCCCCAGAACTGGCCAGTCATTACAGTACTGGCGCATCCCTGGCAAACCAGGCTAATTTCATCATAACGTCAGTGCTATCAAACAATTACACCCTGGCTAACTCAACGGCCAAGACCTTTTTAACCACTATGGAGGCTAACCCAGGACTGGCAGAGACGTTTGGTCCTGCAATGGCGTTGGCCAACAACGTTGTGGCTATCAGTGACAACTATGCTGCAGGCAACTTCGCTGAAGCTGCCCAATTGGCGACAGCTTATGCCGATACGATACCCGCGACTCACCCGCTGAAGGCAGAGTTCACCAAAATTGCTGGAAATATCAAAGATGAAGGCGCAGCCACAGCAATCATTGCAGAAGGTAATGTCGCCCTTTTGGCAGGTGATTATCAAGGAGTCATTGACTATGTAGATCAAAACTCGAGCAGAGAAATAGATCAGCAGATTCTTGATACTTATAAGAAGGCAGCTGAGATTGGCCTGACATTAGGGCAACCTATGTTACAAGCCGAATATGACAAGGCCGCGCCTATTTTTGATTCACTCTCTGACCAGCTTAAAGGCGTGTCTCCAGAACTAGCCTATCACTACAGCACAGGTGCGGCTCTGGCAAATCAGGCTAATACCATTATAACGTCAGTACTATCAAATGATTACACTCAGGCCAACTCATCAGCCAAAACTTTCTTAGCCACCCTGGATGCTACCCCAGGGCGAGAAGAGGAATTTTCTCCAGCTGTGGCTCTGGCCCGTAACACAGTAGCTATTAGCGACAGCTATTCCGCAGGTAATCTCGCTGAAGCAGCCCAATTGGCAGTGGCCTATGCTGAAACAATACCCGAAGCTCATCCGCTGAGGGCAGAGTTCAGCAAGATCGCTGAAAATATCAGAAGTGAACAAGCGACAGCAGCTTGACCCCTGACTTACCCTTGGAGAGCCAATGCTAAAACTGTTTTCCAGGATTCGATAAAGTATAAAGGGAAAATGAAGAAAGGTGCCTGTCGTTGCATGATGTAGATACACGAAAATGACCGGCGCCTTTCTTCTCTCCAACATTCCCGACAATATTACATTCAGAAACTTCAACACAGGGTATTGAAACTTATACTGAGTGGATTACTTCTTTACAATCCCTAATAATGAAGGCGCTCGTTTCATCTACACTTTTTTCCTCTTAAAGTAATACCCCCTCCCTTTTACACTTCCTTGCAAAAAACCACTGCCAAAGGTCCACTGCCATTCGTCCACTGCCATCAGTCCAGTATTTTTTTTATTTTTTGTTTGTTATTGTATTTTTAAAGAAGTCTAACTACAGATTTCAATTACTATTTAAACTGAGGAAAAAAGATGTCTATAGTAAATAATAAAATATATGTGCCAAATACAGGTTCGAGGTTTGATGCTTCACAGCAAAATCTCAACTCACAATCCTCAGGGGACTTGTTGAAAGAAGACTTTCAGCAACAGTTTCATCAGCAATTTCGTCAAAAATCTGAGGATCATGATGGTTTTCATCAAATGATGCGCCAGGCCTTCAGTGATAGTAATAAAACAAGTTCTAATAAAGGAACAACGTACAACTATGAAGGCGCCGAAGCATTACGGAAAAAAGTACTAGCTGACGATCTATCCTGGCTGCCTAAGGTTGAAGTACTCTCTGGATCAGAATTTTCACAAGCACAGTTATTTCATCAAGGACAATCATCAGGCTCAGAATCCTTCCTGGGTGCATTTGGCGACAATACCATCTTCCTTAATGAGTCAATTTTGTCAGACCCAACGTTAGCTTTACGTGTGTATTCCGAAGAAGCGGGTCATGCTATCGATAAATTTCTTAATCAAGAGCGCGATACTATTGGTGATGAAGGTGCTATTTTCTCGAAGTTACTAATGAATGAATCCTTGAGTGCTGAACAGATGCAAGTGCTTAAAAGCGAGAATGACCACGGAAAATTGGCTGGAGTTGATGTGGAGTTTCTATCAGATTCGAAGGCTGATTCCGTCATCTCAAACATTAATGCGGATCGCATTGCCAAGGCTGATAAAACGAATGCAGCTAATGCCGCTGCCGCACCTGAGGGTAAAGAAATTGAGAAGGTAGAGCCTAAGCTTCTCACCGCAAAAGAAGAAAAAGATGCAAGAGATATCTACACGCAAGTTAAAGCAGAAGGAAAAACTGATGAGCAAGCTGCTTCTTTAACAACGCACCTTATGAAACCTAAGAATAGTGACGTACGGAATAAATTACGCTCAGAAGAAGCGATGGCTGAGTTAGCTTCAGGTAAAACTTTAGCTGAGGTAGTTACTGACATTGAGACAAGCAAGGATCTAAATGGGATAAGCAAAGGATTTGGTACCGTAATTAAAACCCTGAAAGATAGTGGTATCGATATCCCAAACAAAGAAGCAGCCTTGCTGATTTTGGAAAATGGCAAGACTGTGGTAGATGTACTGGCACTTAATGTTGGCGGGAAAGATGCCAAAGCACTGGGATTAGCTGAATCCATCAAATTAGTTACTAAACAGACCGGAAAAACTTTCTCGCAGATTATGGAGGATATGGGGAAAGGTGATCTAAGTGGCTTTGGTGCCGTTATGACAGATATTGGCGCCACGTATCATAGCGTTATTACGGAAAACGACAACATTAAAACTTGGGCAGCAAGTACTCACCTTGCCGGTAGTCACATTGTTGCAATGGGGCAAGCCACGGGCAATGCAAAGATGGTTGCCACCGGTAAGATTGTGCTTGGCGGCGCAGCTTTCATGGGTTCTTGGGATTTCGAGGTTGATGGTAAACCGGCGGCTACAGCTATTACCCGGACAGGGGATGGAGTAGCTTTTCTGGGCACCGGCTTCTCAGCCATCGGTGAATTGATCGGGGACAAAGGTTTAACCAATGTAGGTAAATATTTGACAACTGGATCGAAGCTTTCCGGACCCATTAATACCCTTCATAAATTGTATACCACTGAGATAAACTTCGAAGAGGTAGGCATTGTAGCCGGTGAGGTACAGGGAAATATAAACACAGACACGGCTTTCGATACAGGCGTGGGTTTGGTAGCCACTGGACTAGATTTAGGAGCGATGGTAATCGGCGATGATGACAAGGAGACAGCAAAAATTCTTGGGCAGACAAGTGACATGCTCACTAGTAGCTACGGATTATTTGAAGCCATAACTGATGGAGGGACGGCGACTGACATTGCTTCTACAGGGATAGCTGTAGTGATGGAAGTCTTAGAGATAGCCGGGGTTGAGATCCCTCCAAAGTTGCAAGAGCTAATAAGCGCGGGTCTTTCGGGATTGGCTGCCAGTAATGCCGAAGGGCTGGGCGCATCGGCTGCTGTCGAATTCCTGACACCTTATATCGTAAGTCTTGGCGAGTCATTGGGTATTCAGTTGACCGAAAAGGGTGTGTCGGAAGCTTTAGGTGTCGTTGGTGACGCTTTTGGATACGCAGCTGCAGTCTATAAGATAGTCATGGTCGGATTTGATATTGCCAAGATTGCAGAGAATGATCAGCTTACTGATGCCCAAAAAATTACCGAATCTACGTATGCTCTTTCCGATACGCTTTTAACTATTGGCTTATCCATGGTGACGAACCCAGTAGGCTGGGTTGTGCTTGCACTATCTGGCGATCTCAATATTCATGGCTCGCTCTTCGATATGACTCAAAATGGTTTAACCAGAAGGAATGTGACCCGCCTGCATTTTGGTGCGCTTGCTGATATCCTGTTTCCACCGCGCGATCCTAACGTATGGATAAATACATTCAGCCCAGACGGACAGGCGCCAGCCTTTGATGAAGAAGGCTTTTATATGGACACCGGAAACAAGAGCGTGTCCCTATGGATAGAATCACCATTTGGGATGACTCGTATGTCCATGCACGAATTGGATATCAAAGAAGATGCTCGAATGGACATGATCGATAAATATAAGCCGCTATTTAAGCAGATTAAAACGACGGACGATAACCTTGCTAATGCTTTTAATCTGGCCGACGAGCAAAATGGAGAAGCAGGCCGCTCGATGACAATTTTCAGATCCTCTCTAGAGAATAGTAACGAGATTAAGAAGCAGGATGGTGACATAGCCGACGGAATGGATGGTCCAGAAATGATCGACTACCGCTATGGTCAGATTGCTGATCGTGTCGCTGATTCAGGTAGAGGTAGTAAGGCAGGAATAGCATTCAATGCCTGGCTCGATGGTATCGATAAGAAGGTCATTGATGACTCTGGCGATACATTTTCTAGCGCCGATATCATTGCCAAAGTCCCTACATTATTGACGATGTCTCCTGAGGTTATAGAGCGATTGTTGAATACAGTGGAGCCAGGCACTCTTGAACATGTAGTGACTCAGCTTAGCAGCACAGTAGGTAGCTATCTCGACGCCTTAAGTAATCCTCTTATACAGGATCCTGCAATGAACGAGCATCAGACATTAGATTTTGTATTTGAGAAGCTCGGACTCACTGAAGACTATCGGTTTGCTGTTGCACCAGATACCGAGGGTATTCCACAGCGAGTTAAAGATTTCGTTTCACACTTGAATGAAATGGAAGGGCATGGAACAGTTAAACTGATGGGACAAGGTGTTCAGATGGGAAAAGATCCCGAAAAGAATTATCAACTTATAGTGAATGGCGAGCTGGATGCTTACAGATTTGTAGATGGTGATACTCCACATTTCATGAAAATGTCGCGTGCTGTAGTCGATCTAAGTGGTGACTTCGGTGACTGGCCTCCCGAGGGTGTCGTGGATTGGAGTCCACTAGTCGCTGATAAAAATGCAAACCCTCTCCATAACGGCACCGAACTCATCCGGCAAGGTGACCTACAGTGGATTAAACCATACGACCCATCGACCAAAGAAGGACTGACTGATTCTGAAAAAAAGGGCTTGAAAAAGGCTGAAGCGCTAACCGCAGAGCTTCAAAATAAAGGTAAGGATGTGAAACTACTCGGTGTATCCAAATTTGATGGACATTTCGAGGTACTGGTGGAAGGCAAACAACATGCCTACAAATTGGAGGATGGTGGCGATCGGTTCGTCCAGGTATCTCAGAGGAATCTGCAAACAGATATCCCCGGGAATGTGCAGAAGTTTCATGCGAATTTAAACCGAGTCAGGGAGAAAGAGGGCAAAGAGGCCGCGCAGTTAGTGGGCCGTTCAGAGGACGGTAAGACTTATCAACTCAAGGTGGATGGTGAGCTAGATACATATCGTTATGTGGAAGATATCGAAACTAAAATTGACTATTCAACGGGCATCGCGGTATCTAAAACGGTTGACAAATCTTATTATGGAAAAGTCTCACGTACGGAAGTTAACGCTGACTGGCCACCTCAGCATGCCGTGAACTGGAGCGATCCGGAGTTCCTGGCTAGCAGAGAAGGTAACCTCGTCCAATGGGTTAAGCCGGATGCCTCATTGAGCACGGACGAAAAAAACGGATTAGATCAGGCTAAAAAACTCGAATGGGATTACCAGACAAATGGTCAGGATGTGAAGGTGCTCGGGGTCTCCAAATATAAGGGTCATTTCGAAGTTCTGGTCGAAGGCAAACAGCACGCTTACAAGTTGGTTGAAGATAAAGATAGCGGTGGCTTAAAATTCGTCCAGGCGACACAAACCAAGTTGTACGCAAAGGCTAGTTCCGACCCTGCAACTCCTGAAGCACCCGAAACAACCTTACCGCTTGCCGATGGCAATGCTGCTCTCATGGCCGGTAATTATCAAGGAGTCATTGACTATGTGAATCAAAACCCAAGTAGCGGTGCCGATCAACAAATTCTGTATACCTATAAGCGATCCGCCGAGCATGGCCTTGAATTAGATAAAGCCATTGCAAAAGGAGACTATGGCGAGATCGCCTCTAAACTCAAATTAGTCTCCGAGGAGCTTCAACTGGTTGCCCCAGAACTGGCCAAATATTATAAGACAGGTACAGCCCTGGCAAGCGAGGCAGACATCATTATAAAATCCGTTCTTTCAGGCAATTATACCCTCGCTAACACCATGTCCAAGGCCTTCTTAGAGACTATAGGGGAACACCCAGAGTTTAAAGAGAAGTTCCATCTGGCTGTAGATCTAGCCCGGTATGTTGTAGACGTAAGTAATATCTACAGCGCAGGCAACCTCTTGGACGCCGCCAAAAAATCGGAAGAGTATGCTAAAACGCTCCCGGCAGATGAACTGAAGGCAGCGTTCAGCAACATTGCTAACAATATCAGAAACGAACAATCGGGTGGTATCCTCATTACAGCAGGTAATACCGCGCTGATGGAAGGTAATTATCAAGGGATAATTAACTATGTCGAGGCAACAGTGGGTCCGAATACTAAATCGGATCAGCAGGTTATCGATACGTACCAAGATGCCGCCCAGATTGGCTTAAAAATAAAGGCTGCCATGAAGCAAGAAGACTATACTACGGCCGCTATTCTATATGGGTTTATGGCCGATAAGCTTCAACCGCTTACCCCAGAAGTGGCTGACTATTACAGGGTGAGTGAAAAGCTAGCGAATGATGCAAGTTCCATTATAAGCTCTGTGAAGTCGGGTGATTACACTCAGGCTACCTCATCAGCTAAAGCCTTCTTAGCTACCCTGGATTCTAATCCAGACCGAGAAAGTGAATTTGGCAAAGTAATGCCGCTGGTTAGAAACGTAGTGGCTATTAGTGACAGCTATGCTTCTGGCAACCTGATTGAGGCAGCTCAATTAGCAGCGGCCTATGCCGAAACGTTACCAGCAAGCGATCCGTTGAAGACAGAGTTTACTAAAATTGCTGAGAA
>CAZEFU010000025.1:0-11488 GCA_964511515.1 uncultured Wenzhouxiangellaceae bacterium | reverse complement strand
CATGCACAATAATAAATGAGATCAGTAAGGCAAATACCTGAAAGATAAATTCGTTAGAGAAAGTTTTTTTCATAATGCATGCTCGATAGTTTCTGGATATTTCTTAAATGTCTACTGGGAAAGCCACGGCATCATCAGCGCGAAGTTTCTCGGTGGGCACAAATTTGCCGGCTGGCTCATTGGCATTTTTCTGCTGCTCGGTTTTATTTACAGTATTACTGGTCTGAGCATTTACGCCTGCAAAAACAGCCAACACCAGTGCCAATAACAATAAAATTTTAACTCTTGATTTGCTCATATATTTCTCACTCTGCATAGCGGGCTATTCGGAAACCCAGATCAGCACGCGGCTTGCTACTATAGTCACGATAACTCAAACGCAGTTCGGTAATGCTGCCATGACGCCAACTAGAACCGCGAACTACATGGTGCTGACCAGTTTCTGGCCCTTGCGGGTCGGTTACCAAACGGCTTGCTTCGCCGGGATAAATGGCATATTTATCATGCATCCATTCAGCTGCATTGCCGCCCAGGTCAAAAAATCCCTTGGGCGTATCAGGAAAACTTCCAACTGGCGCAGTACCACGATAACCATCATCATAATTTGGCACTACATCGGCCAAAGTATCGGCAATGCGCGCATCTGCATAATTACCACTCTTAACAGTTGGCGGATACCCGCCCTGCCAAGGATAGCGTTGCTCATTTGTCACACCCTGCCGGCGCGCCACCCAGGCCCATTCGGCCTCAGTTGGCAAACGGTAGCCGGTTGTCATGGGTTTAACTGCCAACATTGCTCCAGCCTCTTCCCGATAAGCTGCTGGCAAACCCTCGCGTGCACTTAACCAGTTGGCATAGCGGGCGGCATCATCCCAGCTCACATTTACGACTGGTTGTTGCTCGCCATTAAGCGCAGCTGAATCGATAGTGCCGGAGTTGTGGCTGGCCTGAAAGCGTCGAAATTCAGCATTGCTAACTTCTTTATGGGCCATATAAAACGGGCGTTGCAGTTTAACCAGGCGCTGGCTTTCATTAGCGCGTCTCCCAGCATCTCGGCGCGATGCGCCCATTTTTAAATTGCTTTTGGGTTGTACTAGCTGCAAAGTCTCACCACTGGCGGTAGTAAGCAAACCAGGTGTTGCAACTGCTTTTTCCTGTGCCTGTTTTTTTGCCTGTTGCTGCTGCTCACTAACAAGGCTGATATTTATATTCTGGCTAACCCCTGCCCGCGGGCTGACACTAACAGTTTTGCTTATAAAGCCTGGCTTGCTGACCTTGATGGTGTTTTTAAGAGTTTGCAGCCTCAAACGCCCGCTTCCCTGTTTGGGTTTCTTGCCATTTATGCTCAGGCTAGCTCCTGCTGGCTGTATTTTTAAGAAAACCGTGCCGTACTCGGCAGACATTTCAAAATTAACCGTGCGCTCTTCATCCGGCGCTAGTTGAAGCGACTTCTCGCTAACTAAGTAACCGGCTTTACTCAGGTGTAGTTGGTGTTCGGTATTGGCGGATATTTCTACTGTTTGCGGGGTGAGGCCATAATACTTGCCGCCAATGCGGATGCTTGCACCTTTGGGAATACTGGTAACACTCAGATGCGCATCAACTGGTTCAAGCTGAATTTCATCCAGACTAAAATCTTCACCCGGCGCAATAGTGCGAAACAATGTCACCGTTTTGAAGCCCGGCATTTGCACTCTAATTTCGTGCTGACCTTGAAGTATTTCAGCTTCAATGGGAGTAATTCCAATCACACTGTTATCGACCAGCACATCAGCTCCAGCAGGTGCACTGCTAATCGAAACTACAGCCCATGCAGGCTCTAATACCAGGCTAAGCTCTTGCTCGGCCCCAAAACCTGCTACTTCAACTTCCTGTTGCTGGGGCAGATAACGCTGAGATTCTACGCGCACAGAACGCGATCCGCGAGTCATTTCGTATTGTCCTGTCGATGTACTATCAGCTTCGGACTCATCGACAAATACTTGCACATCTACCACAGGACTAGTATTTATACGAACTAATCCCGGTAATTCTTCCAGAGTGTAGGTGAGATTTAGTGCAGGCCCCATTTCAACATCAATTTCGGTTTCCAGTGGAGCATAACCCGGTGCACCAAGACCAAGCTGATAGTCGCCCGGAAACACCAAATAAGATCCAGCCAAGGATATTACTGGCGGGAAACCACTTAATTTTGCCGTAGCTGTGGGTGGCTCCAATTTCAAAGATACTGATGTTGCCATAAGTAGGTATGTGGCTATTAGTACCAGCAATGCCACCAAAGCAAGTCCCAAGCGGTTAAATCTTTTACTGCCACCAGAATTAGGAACTTTGCTAGATACTGGCAAAGTATCTGTAGGTCGCAAAGTAGTTGCTGCTTGCTTGGGTGGGCGAAGCTGCTCAATATCCAGTTTATGTGGCTTAATTTGGATCAGCACACGATCACCCTGAATATCCCAAGTGAGCATACTATCGGCAATTTGTACCCGGTCACCCGATTTTAACCAAGTTGAATCAAGCAGGCGTTCATCATTATGAAAAATGCTCAGCCCTGATTCCGCAGGTTGAATATAAGCATGCCCATCATCAAGGGCTATTATTGCCAGTAACTGGTCGGCTGCAACTCCAGGAATCACAATTCCGGAGTGTTTCTTCCCACCTACCCGCAAGGGTAATTCCAGCTCGCTTAGCTGGCGCTTGCCATTGGCATCAAAGATAAAGTATTCGCGTTTCAAAATTTTTCCTCGCTGCTTATGCTAACTGTTTGGCCACTTATGCCCGGCTTTAGTTCAAATACTTTGAGCACATCCCGATAACCCTGGCGGGAACCGGTAATGGTGTATTTGCCCGGTCTTAAACTAAGTTGTTTTTGTGAAAAGCTACCCTGCTGGCCAACTTTATAAACTGTTACCTGGGTGAGATTATCTGAAACCAGCAGCAAGTCAATCGGTATTACTGCTATGTTCACTGCCTTTTGCAAACGCTTTAATTTCTCTGCCAGTTTTGGCTCAGCAGCTACTACCTGCTGATTTGCAGCCAGCAATTTAAGCGCGTTATTTAGTGGGTCAGGGGAATACAGGCGAGTAACATCAGCTAGGTAATGATCTAGCTGCTGGTGCAGTTGTATCTTTTCTTCGGCTCGGGCAAGGCCATTGCGGGCAAAAGCTGCCTGGGAGTCTATGCCTAGAGCACTTTTATATTTTTTTCCAGCTGCGGCCCATTGCTCTTGACCTGCCAACTGTTCTGCCGACCTGCGTAAACTTGCAAGACCAGACTTGCGTTTTGCACTAAGCAGGCGTTGGCGGGTTGTGGCAATTGCAGGATCATCAGGGTTAATTTTACTTGCCTCTACTAAGGCCTGTTCAGCCTTGGCGTAATCACCCTTGTGCAGGTTTTCAAGGGCTCTGCCCATGGCACCCTGAAAAGCCATATTTTGCAGATCGAAGCTGACTTTTTCCAATGCTTGCTGTGCTGGGATGTAAAGCATATCAAGCTCCAGGGCAGCACTATAGGCAGCGGCAGCGCCTGCCAGGCTATTGGTAATTTCTGCCTGTTGCCCTGTAAGCATAAATTCAAGCACTGCTGCGCGCACTGAGGCACGCTCTAAACCCAAGTGCGCTTGTTGGTGATCTGCCTGCATTGCCAAAACCCGTTCAAATGATGAGCTTGCCTTGGCTATTTCATCGTCCTGCAAAAATTGCCAGCCTGCTGCCAGGCTTTGACTAAGGGTTTGCTCGCGCTGATCGAGGATAGTTTGTAATTGTGCAGTAGCCTTTTTATAGGTTATTAAGGCAGCACTAAAATTTTCCTGGCCAAATTCCTTATCCCCATTAGCGGCAATATTCATTGCGGTATGCCATTCATCACTGGACCATATCTCTGCATTACTCAAGCCAGGCTGCGCCTGTAAGCGCAAAAAACCCTGTAAAGCTTGCTCGGTTTGCTGGCGTAATTGCTCAAGCGCAGCGCTACTGGGGGCATCTTCAGGTACTGGGGTTTCGACTTTGTCTTTAACCACGCTCTGCGGTTTATTTGCAGTTTCACTAACCATAGATGGCAGTGCGAAAAGCACAACTAAGGAAACGATCACAACCACTGCAAACAATACCCAGAGTTTTAACTGCGAATTTTTGCTGGTTTGTGCATCTACACCAGACTTTACTGGTGGCCGGAGATTATGTTCTATCATCTACTTAGCAATCTAGCTATCAACACTAATTTCATTGATTTCAGGAACCTCTAAACCAGTTTCTGAAGCATATATTTTGCGCATTAAATCACGCCATTGCTGATATTGAGCTTCTGCCGAACCAGTTAGTTTATAGACCTCACCATCAACCTCAACCACCATTGGCTGAGCTTCGCTGCTAAAAGAAAAACCAAGCTCTTCGATTGCCGCTTGATGGATTGTGCTCTGTGAGTTTATATCAATGCCCTGTCTAATGGCTTCTACACCACCGATCACCATGACATCACGCAGAGTATCTGTACCACGTGAGCGCGAACTACTTTTAGTCTCAATAGCAATTGCTCCAAGAATTGCAAGTGCCCCAAGCACTTTACGGGTATTGGCTTTTCTCTTGATCTCCCGCAGTGCTTCTGCTTCATAACTACGTGCCTTACGCCACTCATGATAAGGGCTGCTCATGCCTAGGTAATAATTATCAAAATGCCCATTAAGAGTATCAATTAGCAGGAAATCGCGCTCGCGTACTATTTGCACGCGCTGAAAAGCCGGATCATTCTCTGCAGGCAATCTATTTAACTGATACATGCCCTTTTCATCCTGCTGCAAATGACCAGCAAATGCATCTGGTGCCATATCGGCAGCGAAACGTACATTTGCAAACTGGCGAATAGCAATGCGATCTTGATCGCTCAACTTATTGCGGAATTTTGCCAAGTCATTGGCGATATTCCGGTAGACCATTTGGAAACTATCAATGCTTTGCGGCAGATTTTCGTAAGTTTCTGAATTTACCCGACCTTTGTAAATTTTCTTGAACCAAACTCTGCCACTGGCATCTTCAGCGCTTATTCTTAACTCAAGCTCTTCACCATTTGATTCAAGAATCTTACCCCGCACCAATACCTCGGCACCTTCAGTATTGTATGGGACTACTCGAATTGCGCCCCAGTAACCAGTTCTTTCCATTACCCCACGTAGTTGAACTGGCATATAGCGAGCCTCTGCTTCCCTAATTTCATCACTTAAGCCTAGTGCTTCTTTTTCTTTTTCAGGTAACTTACCAGGATCAAACAGCTCAATCCAAACATCCAGCAATTGTGCCTCGGGTAATTCCTGACTGATTTTCTCCAGTACAACTGGTGGGGTGAGTTTTTTCTGACTACCGCCAGTAGTAGCGCAGGCAGATAATAAAGCCAGAGCCAGCAGCAGCAGTAATATTAATTTCCAAGAGTTAATCATCTTCTCCCTCAATTTTCTACCTTCCATTTTTATAGCGTTTGTACTCATCCCAAAGTTTTTTCTTCAGCTCTGGATCGGTTTCTTTTTCAGCCGCTTCGCGTAATTGTCTGGCAATAATATCATCGTCGCTACCATCTGGAATATCATCTGGGGCACTGCTCTGATTGCCACTGGAAGAACTACCTTGAGAGCCATTATCTGTTTGATTTTGACCATTACCGCTTTGGGAGTCACTACCCTGCTCACCGGATTGCTGGCCGTTTTCGCCATCAGCACCTTCACCTTGCTCTGATCCTTCACCGGACTCGCCCTCAGCACCACCTTGAGAATCACCTTCTCCTTCAGCAGCACTTTCACCTTCGGAACCATTCTCGCCACCCTCAGCTCCTCCACCTGAATCTGCCAAGTCAGTTTGCGGGCGGTTAGCTTTTACCCGATTCTGCTCACGCAGTAGTTTCTCATCAAAATCACCCAAGGAGACATTGAACTGAGCTACCATTGCTGCCGTTTTCTCGGCATCAGTAGCTTCTGCTTTAAGGTCAATTTGTACGGGCGGAATATACGCCGAGGTAAATTCTTCGCACGGCAGATCAGATGGGATTGCTGCTACAGAAATACTCGACAGAGTGCGGCAACCCTCGGAAAACTGCCGACCAAGCTGCTTAATCCAGTCTGCATAGTCAGCTTGCTCTTGGGAGTTGGTATTGCGACTTTTCTCTGCTTGCTCAAACTCAACTCTGGCGGCTAACAAGGCTGAGTAGTCTGCGCGCAACTGATCCACAAGATCAGCCTCTGTTTGCGCAGAAGCCCATTGCAACAATAAAGTGCAAAGTGTAATGAATACGAATATTTTCCCTAATTTATTTTTGCCCATATATTGATATTACACAGTGAATCTGAATAGCCCCTGAACCAATAATAACTGATTCGCCGTGGTCTCGCGATTATCATCACCGCACCCATGACTAATAGGCCGGGACAATTAATAACAATTTCGCTTAATATATAACCATGATCAGGGTAATTTACTAATGTCGGTGCGTGAACCACAAAATTTAATTGGGCAGTCTTTGGTTTTTACCGAAGTCTTAGACCGGGTTTCACAGCTAGCACCACTTAATAAGCCGGTGTTGATAATTGGTGAGCGCGGCACAGGTAAAGAACTTATCGCCGATCGCTTACATTTCCTCTCCAAGCGCTGGGAAAACCCCTTTGTTAAGCTAAATTGTGCTGCCCTTACTGAATCATTGCTGGAAACCGAGCTATTTGGGCATGAAGCCGGTGCGTTTACGGGCGCTGCCAAGCGCCGTAAAGGGCGTTTTGAGTTAGCTAATCACGGCAGTCTGTTTCTAGATGAGCTAGCCAACACGCCCAATAGTATTCAAGAAAAAATCCTGCGGGTAATTGAATATGGTGAATTCGAACGGGTTGGTTCATCAACAACTACACGTACTGATGTCCGCCTTATTGGGGCTACCAATGCAGATTTACCCACCTTGGTTGAATCTGGAAAGTTTAGAGCAGACCTGCTCGATCGCCTAGCATTTGACGTGGTCACCTTGCCACCATTACGAGTTCGACATGATGATATTCTGCCGCTAGCCGAGCACTTTGCAGTAAAAATGGCAAGTGAGCTTGAGCAGGAATTATTCCCCGGCTTCGATAAATCAGCTGTTGATGCTTTAATGGAATACCCATGGCCAGGAAATGTGCGCGAATTAAAAAATGTAGTTGAACGTGCGGTGTACCGTAATGCCAACCCTGATACTGCCATCAAGAAAATTGATTTCAATCCTTTTGCCTCCCCTTGGCGGCCACTTAGTACTTCACCAGCAGCGTACAAAGGCGCTGAAGCTAAACCTGCACCCAGCAGTGGCGCAATGCTTCCAGATGCGGCATTTAACTTTAAAGAACATATTCAGCAGACTGAAATTGACCTAATAAAGGCTGCTCTGAAACACTGTAAATACAAGCAAAAGCAAACTGCTGAATATTTAGGTATGAGCTACCACCAGCTGCGCGGTTACCTGCGCAAGTATGAGCTTTCTGATAAAGAATAAGCGTTGCAGACGAGAATCTGACTATCTACATGCATACCCGAGTATGTTAAAATTGGAACATTGCCATAACTCAATAATATATGCATGCATGACATGCTAAAAAGTATTTTATTAAACACCTGTTTATTGGAACTAAAGGACTAGAACCAAAATGATAAAGAAAGCCCTCACACTACTTGTAATCTTATTGTTCATCAACAAATCCCATGCGGCTCCGGCTGATGACTTTGTTATTGTCATCAAATCAGATAATACAGGAAGCTCTGCAGCCACGGAGTTCACGATACCAACCACCGGTAGTGGCTACAATTATAATGTGGATTGCAATAATGACGGAACCTTGGAAGCCACTGCCCAAACCGGAGATTATACTTGCGACTATAGCTCCTTGGGCGGTCCTGGCACATATACCATTAGAATCAAGGACAACAGCGGTGCAGGCACTGGGTTTCCTAGAATTTATTTCAATTTTGAAGGTGATCGGCTTAAAATTACCTCATTGGCTCAGTGGGGAAGCGGTATTTGGACCAGTATGTTCAGAGCTTTTCAGGGTACTTCAAATATGACGGTTGATACAACTGATGCACCTAATTTAATAGCAGTAGAACTTCTGGACCGAATGTTCGACGGTGCTCATCTGGCAAATCCTGATACCAGCAACTGGGACATATCTGGTGTTAGATGGATGAGATCCATGTTCAATAATGCAGCTTCAGCAAATCCCGATACCAGCAACTGGAATACTGGAAAAGTCAGTAATATGCAAGGGATGTTTAGTGATGCAGTTTCGGCAAACCCCGATACCAGTAACTGGGTCACTACCACTGTTATTAATATGGACTTTATGTTCAACAATGCGACTTCAGCAAACCCGGACACCAGCAACTGGGATACTGCAAACGTTCGTGATATGGCCGCAATGTTTAGAGGCGCAACTTCAGCAAACCCCGATACCAGCAGTTGGAATACTACTGCTGTTGCCAGCACGTCCTTGATGTTTGAAAATGCAATCTCAGCAGACCCCGATACCAGCGGCTGGGATACAGTAGCCGTAATTAATATGAATGCTATGTTTCGAGGTGCAACTTCAGCAAACCCCGATACCAGCAACTGGAACACATCTGCAGTTAACTGGATGAGAAATGTTTTCGAGGGCGCAACTTCAGCGAACCCGGATACCAGTAACTGGAATACTGGCGCAGTTAGGTCTATGGCAAGAATGTTTTCTGGGGCAAGTTCGGCAAATCCGGATACCAGTAGCTGGGATATAACTTCAGTAACAGACATGAGCGATATTTTCGCTGGAATAACACTACCCTCGAGTGCGTATGATGCCATTCTCATAGGGTTTAACAGCCAGAGTGTACAGAGCGATGTCGATTTTCACGGCGGTAACAGCATTGCTTGTAGCGAAGAAGCCAAAATTGCCAGAGATGAATTAATTAACATATATAACTGGGTTATTACTGATGGGGGAACTTGTATTATTGAAGATATTTTTGCAGACGATTTCGAAACCGAATAGTTGATACCACGTTTACTTATATCAATCTCGAGTTGATCTTACATATGACCTGAAAATTTGTTTTTCGAAGACTTAATAGTGATTTGAGGAGCAGCCAACAGGTTTGCCTGTCGTAGCATTTAGGGTACTTCTATTCATTCAATTAAGGCCATATTTCTTCCTACCAAGGACAGTGCAAGCATGCCTATAAGTGATTGTGCTTTAATTGTTGCAGTGTTACTTATATTGGTAACAAACCCTGCCACTCAAACCACAAAGTAATTCGTAAGGAATACTGCCGATACTGCGGGCTATATCTTCTACTGGCAAACCCTGCCCCCATAAAATCACATCATCACCAGCCTGTGCCTGAATATTGAGTTTTTCCAGTGGGCGTAAATCAACTGCCAGCATATCCATTGAGACTCGGCCGATAATTGGGCATAACACATCAGCAATAAGCACATTAGTTTGTGAGCTTGGGCGACTGGAAGCTTGCCAGGGGTAGCCATCGCCATAGCCAACGGCAACCGTGCCTACTTGCATTTCTTCGCTGCATGTATAACTAGATCCATAGCCTACATGGTCTCCGGAATGACAAGTTCTAACTGCTAGCATGCGCGCGGAAAAAGTCATTACCGGTTGCAGGCCAAGATCCTTGCCGCAGCCCTCGGCAAGGGGTGATACACCATAGACCATCAAGCCACTGCGAACCCAGTCTGCATGTGACTGTGGGTAATTTATGATTGCTGCAGAATTGGCCATTGAACGCTGATATGCAAGCCCAGAAGATGCGTTCTCAAAGAGTTCAATTTGCTTCAGAACCGAAGCATTGTTGCTCTCCTCAGCACTGGCAAAATGAGACATTAGGTGGATCTGGTTGGTGGGTAACTGCTGGCACAATGCAGGCAATTGATCCAGCTCAAAACCGAGTCGATGCATTCCTGTTTCTAGCTTTATCCACACTGGCTGGCTGGGTTTAAGAGCATACTCTGTTAACAAGTCTATTTGATCTTGTTGATGCAAAACCACTTCAGCATCTAACTCAATAGCAGCCTTCGCTTCTTGTTTGTCGGCAACGCCCTGAAGCAGCAATAGTCGTCCTTGCCAACCATTCTGACGCAGAGCTCTGGCTTCTTCAAGGGTTGCAACTGCGCAGCAATCAGCGCCCTGCAAAGCCGTGGTAATGCCAGCAATGCCATGCCCATAAGCATTGGCCTTAACTACTGCCATTAGTTGGCTCTGGGGGGCCATAGCCTGAATACATTGCACATTGTGCCGCAATGCATCTAGGTTGATATGAGCCAGAGTTCTTGGTCGCATAGTTTTACTTAAAACTAATAATTGCCGTCGTGATGATGCTCGGATATATAGTTTGCAAAGCGTAGCCACTGCCCCTGGAAGGCTAGTCGCACTGTGCCAGTAGAGCCATTACGATGTTTGCCAATAATGATTTCTGCCATGCCTTTATCTTTGCTCGATTCAGGATTGTATACTTCATCGCGGTAAATAAATAAAATCAAATCTGCATCCTGTTCTATTGCCCCTGATTCGCGTAAATCCGCCATCACTGGGCGTTTATTGGGGCGTTGTTCCAATGCGCGATTTAATTGCGATAAAGCCAACACTGGCACATTTAGCTCTTTAGCTATTGCCTTTAGAGTTCGAGAGATTTCTGAAATTTCTGTAGCTCGGTTTTCATTGCTACCAGGAACTGCCATTAACTGCAGATAATCCACTACGATCAGACCAATATCATGTTCTTTCTTCAAGCGCCGCGCGCGTGCCCGTAGTTCAGTTGGACTGAGCGAGGGTGTTTCATCAATAAACACCTTGGTATTGGAAAGCATGGTCATGGCCGAGGTCAGGTTTGGCCAATCCGGGTCATCTAGCTTGCCCGTGCGTAATTTTGTTTGGTTGATTTGCCCCAAAGAAGAAAATAAACGCATTACCAATTGCTGAGCCGACATTTCCATACTAAATACGGCTACGGGTACATCGTGCCTGATGGCTGCATTTTCGGCTATATTCATGGCGAATGTAGTTTTGCCCATAGCTGGGCGACCGGCAATAATAATCAGGTCTGATGGTTGCATACCTGCTGTTAGGCTGTCTAAATCCTTGAAACCAGTGGCCACGCCGGTAATATCTTTGGCTTGGGTGTGTAATTCGTTGATTTTTTCAAAAGCTTGCTTGAGTGCATCTTGCATAGAAACATAGCTCTTGCCGCCGCGCATGCTTTGGTCGGCAATAGCAAATACCAGCCTTTCGGCCTCTTCCAACAAACTATCGGCATCTTTGCCATCTGAACGAAATGCACTATTGGCAATCTCAGCGCCAATATCTATTAACTGCCGCAGTACAGATTTCTCGCGAACTATCTCGGCATAGGCGCGAATATTGGCAGCACTAGGAGTGTGATTGGCAATTGCGGTGATATACGCCCCGCCATCTACTTGGTCCAGCTTACCGTTATTTTCAAACCATTCACCTACAGTC
>CAZEFU010000024.1:0-11949 GCA_964511515.1 uncultured Wenzhouxiangellaceae bacterium | reverse complement strand
TACTGGCGGTAGCTGTACTGCCCATGCTGCGAATTGGCGGTATGCAGTTGTTTCGTGCCGAAACCCCAGGGCCGATGAAAGACAGCAAGCTAACGCCGCGCATTACCGAAACAGCCAAGGCGCTGTGGTTGATTTATCTAGGCTTAACCATTGCCTGTGCCGCCGCCTACTGGTTTGCTGGCATGAGTGGCTTTGATGCTATTGGTCATTCGTTTTCAACTGTGGCAATTGGCGGTTTTTCCACTCACGATAGTTCCTTGGCATGGTTTAACAGCCCATTAATAGAATCCATTGCCATGGTGTTTATGGTGCTCTCAGGCATCAACTTTGCGCTGCATTTTTTGGCTTGGCGCAATGCCAGTACCCTGCCCTACCGGCAAGATGCCGAAATAAAAGTTTACCTCTGCGTATTATTGGCCGCCGGAATTGTTGTGAGCTTGGGTTTGTATTTTTCCAATACCTACCAAAGTGCAGGTGAATCAGTTCGCTATGGTATGTTTCAGGCAATCTCGTTTATGACCACCACCGGCTACACTACCGCGCCCGCACATATGTGGCCTGGTACTCTGCCAATTATTTTAATGATGGTCGCTACCATCGGCGGCTGCGCCGGCAGCACTGCTGGCGGGATGAAAGTAATGCGGGTAATGATGTTGTTTCGGCAATCAATACGCGAAATTCATCATCTTATTCATCCCAATGCACTAGTGCCAACCAAAATGGGCGGGAAAACCATTTCCGGCAAAGTTATGTATGCAGTGTGGGGCTTTTTCTTTCTCTATGTGGCCAGCTTTACGATCTTATCAATGCTGGTGACAGCCACTGGAGTAGATCCAATCACCGCTTTCTCGGCAGTTGGTGCCAGTATCGCTAATCTGGGTCCTGCTTTGGGCGAAGTTGGTAATCACTATGCCCATATTAACGATCCGGCAAAAATTATATTGGCTTTTGCCATGTTGCTAGGAAGGTTGGAGATTTTTACCCTGCTGGTATTGTTCACCCCAGCGTTCTGGCGTGATTAATAAGCTGTATCAATAAAATCTAGGCTCGCCATTGGGTCTGAGCCCGAAGCGCTTGTAAGCCCAAAGATACTGACCCGGATCAATTGCTATGCAATCTTCTACGCCTTGATTCAAGGCTGCTAATGCCAGCTCTTGAGTATCTGAATTAATATCCTCAGCTGCAGGCAGAAAGTGCAGATCGAAACCCTTGCCGCTCGGCAAACGACGACAACAAACAAAAACCACTGCACAACCAGTGCGCTTAACAAGGTTAGGAATTAAGGTTTGCGTCAAAGCTGGAACCCCGAAGAAAGGCGCAAAAACACCATCACCTTTTTTAGGCTGTTGATCAGGCAGTATCACTACGGTTTTACCCTTCTTCAAGTTGCGGAATAATGCCATCAGGCCGCGAGTAGTAGCCGGCACTGTACGCCCCCCACTGCGCTGGCGTTTACTGTTTATATACTCATCCACAGCCGGATTAGAAGATGGCTTGTACAAATATGTGAGGTCCTTATTAGGAATTAAGGTATTTAAATAAATACCGCCCCACTCCCAAGCCCCATAATGTGGCACCGCCAAAACCACGCCCTTGCCCTTGGCAATTGCCTGGTTAAGTAATTCCTGCCCATGAACTTTATTGATCTTTGCAAAAGATTTAGTTAACGACCAATACCAACTAGGCCCGGCCTCCAATACAGATTTAGCAAACTCATTTAAGGAGCGTACAACCAGCCTTTCGCGCTCCTGTTCCGATAACTGCGGGTAACACAAAGCCAGGTTTTTGCGGCTAACTTCCCGGTGCCGCTTGGAAAGGCGTAACAACTGACCAAAAGGCCATGCCATAGCGTGTACAACCGGTAAGGGAAACCAAGATAAAAAGCGTAAAAACCAGGATAAAAAGCGCATATAAACCAGACTATATTCTCAATCGATACAGTTTACACTAGTGTTATGTCAAAATAACAGAGAAGCGTTAACACTCTGGTGGATAAAAATATGATCGTCTTGTTACAAAGAGTTACTAAAGCAAGTGTCGAAATTGACGACAAGAAAGTTGCCGCTATCAGCCGTGGGCTACTAGTACTGGTGGGGGTGGAAAAAAACGATACTGAGGTACAACTAAAAAGACTGGCTGAACGCCTGCTTAATTATCGAATATTTGCTGATGCTGCAGGCAAAATGAATTTAAATGTTACCCAAATTTCAGGCGGTATTATTCTGGTACCGCAATTTACTCTGGCGGCTGATACTAATACTGGCAATAGGCCCGGTTTTTCTAGCGCAGCAAAACCTGAGTTAGCTAAAGCTTTGTTTGAGCAGTTCGTAGAAATAGTAACTGGCCGTTACCAAAATGTTCAAAGCGGCACCTTCGGTGCCGATATGCAAGTGCATTTATGCAACGATGGACCGGTTACCTTTTGGTTACAGGCAAAACCGTAGGGTGGATAAGCAAAGCGCATCCACCTTTGTTTGCGGTTGAGTATGTGGTGGATGCGCTTTGCTTATCCACCCTACAACAGTATTCAAGGGTGTGTTAAGCCACCGGCAGTGCTATCTGACGTTGGCCATCATAATGTAGAAAGTTCTGCTTGGGCTAGTTGCCAAAACCTTGCCACTGGAAGAAACTACCTTTGCCACTAACTTGTGCTCACCACGGAACACATCTTTGAGGGTAAACGAGGTGCTATCTAAAGCCGGCAAGACATTGCCATCGAGACTAAGCTGAACTTTAGCACCGTTACTTAAATCTCTGGGTAATTCAACCTCAACAGTTATGATGCCTTCTGTACCCCAGAGATTTTCTTGCTCTGTTGGGCTAGCTATTTCAATACCATTGTAGTTTTGATCGCGCTCAATGCTCTCCGGATCTTGCTCCGGATCATCCTTATGGGTAATTACCCGATCTTCTCTTTCCGGGCTAATAACACTCAAACCCGGCAGGTCAACTGGTTTTGCATCCTTGCTGGGACTCGACTGAGTATATTCAATCGAACCATCAGCGCGTACAACTTTGTAGTATTTTTCCTCAGCTGTAGACTGAAAACTGAGCAGTACAATGCTAGCTACCAGAATAATTAAAGATACTTGTCTGCGAGTTACCATTTGATTCTCCTTGTGCATCCTTGCGTTTTTAGCTGTACTAACCATAGCACAGCTTCACCCTAACCCGCACAATTCACCAAGGCGGATCGTAAAATGATAAATTCGTTGTATATCTAATAATATAGTTTACAAAATGCGTTTGTGCGCTGTTACAGCATGTCCTCTGCGGGCTAGCTCGCTTAAAGCGAATAATACATATCAAACTCAACCGGGTGTGTAGCCATGCGTAACCTGGTCACTTCTTCCATTTTTAGTTCAATATAGGCATCAATTAGATCGTTGCTGAAAACACCACCAGCGGTAAGAAAGCCTCTATCTGCATCAAGTGCTTCCAGCGCCTGATCGAGGCTATGACATACGGTTGGAATGTTAGCTGCTTCTTCTGGTGGCAGATCATACAGGTCTTTATCCATAGGCTCGCCAGGATGAATGCGGTTTTTTATTCCATCTAGTCCTGCCATCATCATCGAGGCAAACATCAGATAAGCATTGCCAGTTGGATCACCGAAACGAATCTCAATGCGCCGAGCTTTTGGGTTGCTTACAAAGGGAATACGGCAAGAAGCAGAGCGATTACAAGCCGAATATGCCAGCATAACCGGGGCTTCATATCCAGGTACCAAACGCTTGTAGCTATTGGTTGAGGCATTGGCAAAGGCATTTAGTGCGCGCGCATGTTTGAAAATACCGCCAATGTAATACAGCGCTGTATCTGATAAGCCGCCATAGCCATCGCCAGTAAACAAATTATTGCCAGCATTCATTAATGACTGATGTACATGCATACCACTACCATTGTCACCAACCAGTGGCTTGGGCATAAAGGTGGCTGTTTTGCCACAGGCGTGGGCGACATTATGAACCACATATTTCATCGTTAACAGTTCATCGGCCTTTTGCGTGAGAGTATTAAAACGGGTTCCTATTTCACATTGCCCCGCTGTACCAACTTCATGGTGATGCACCTCAACTGGCACACCCATTTCTTCCATTATCAGGCACATTGTGGCGCGCACATCGTTGAGGGAATCAACCGGTGGTACTGGAAAATACCCGCCTTTAACTCCCGGACGATGCCCGGTGTTTGCCCCGCCCATTTTAGCTCCGCTATTCCAGGCAGCCTCTTCTGAGTCGATCTGAAAGAAGGAACCGCGCATTTCATTATTCCAGCGCACATTATCAAAAACAAAAAACTCAGGTTCAGGGCCAAAATATGCAGTATCGGCAATGCCTGAGGACTGCAAATAGGCCTCCGCGCGCTTGGCCAAAGATCTAGGGCAGCGGTCGTAGCCTTCCATGGTGTTAGGCTCAAGCACATCGCAGCGAATTATCAAGGTTTCGTGTTCTGCAAAAGGATCAATTACGGCAGTGGCAAGATCAGGCATTAGGATCATGTCGGACTCATTAATGCCCTTCCAACCGGCTATTGATGAGCCATCAAACATTTTACCTTCTGTAAATAGCTCTTCATCAACCACTCCAACTGGCATGCTCACATGCTGCTCTTTACCTAGGGTGTCACAAAAGCGGAGGTCAACAAATTCGATATTTTCTGACTTGATTCGATCAAGAATTTTCTTGGCGCTCATGATGCCGGTGGCTCCTATGTCTAGTTTGGTTGCGACTCGTTTTCATAGCCGCTTTGTGGTTTAACGTAATAGCTTATATTTAGCGTAAATTGGGTGTTTTTAGGGTATTTAGGCGTTTTTTACCCAAAAACACATGCTTTTCAAGGCTTATGTTGCTGCCACACCCAACCCGTACAGGTAGAGTGTACACCAGCTTAAATTAATCCACCAATCATAGTTTTAAGAGATTCATAAACCGTAGTGTCTCTCAATCCGAGTAATTTCCCGTCTGAGATACTCTACCTGAGCTCTTGCCCATGCTGCACGGCCATGACTCTGAATATTTTCCATTTCGACACCTAGATAATCACATATATCATTTCTTTTCGAATAGCGTGCCAAGGTAAACGGTGGATCACCTTCTGCAAGTGCGTGTACATCTGCGCCGGACTCAACTAGAAGCGTCACAAACTGCAAATCTGCCATTGAAGCTGCCATGTGTAGAGGTGTGTAGCCGAGGTCGCCTCTCGCATTAAGTTCAATGCCTAAATCAATAAGTTCCTGTGCAACTCCATATTCATTTCTTATTATTGCAATGTGTAGCGCATTCTCTCCTTCGTGGTTGCACCAACTAATATCGGAAAAATCGGCACCTTCAAAAGATAGGCTATTTTCTTTCAAATCACAAAGAAATTCATCTAATTGTTCACTTCGTTCCATCTTATTACCCTTTTACGCATAATTGATTAACTCAAACGGCATTGACGGTGTGCTGGCGTCGTTAGGCAGTCGGTTGGAGTGATTGGTTATGTTTCATTTGTCATTTCTTCTATTGAAGGAAGGCGAACCTCACTATAGCGCATACAAGAAAGATTGCCTTGCGATTCAAGCAGCCCTAGTTTCACAAGGTACCGCACCCGCTGAACGTAATAGGCATCGGGAATTCCAAAAGTACGGCCTGGCAATTCGAACATTATAGTGCCCACAATTCTTACCACTTTTCGCCAATGCTGGCAGGCGTTGGATAAAAGCACATTATCAACTTCTTTTATTTCAGTAGCACTTAATTTTGCAACTAATTCGAGTTGCTCTGAGGTTAATGCCGGATCTAACTCAACATCGTGTCTATTCATTTTTTATGGTTTATTGAAACAATACTTAGTTTTATCCATACTCAGATCAAACTTAACAGCACTACACCCAAGATCAGGCGATAAATAATAAAAGGTAGAAAACCCACCTTTTCAAGCAAGCGCAAGAATGCCCAAATACAGGCAAAGCCAGCCACTGCTGATACTCCTGCGGCGAGCAAGAAATCGGCTGCAGAAATCGCACTCTCGCCCTGCCACACTTGCAAAGCTCCGTAACTGCCAGCTGCAGCCAGAATTGGAATAGCCAAAAGGAAAGAAAAGCGCGCTGCGGTCTGTCTGGTCATTCCCAAAAACCTACCTGCAGTAATAGTAATCCCAGAACGAGAAGTGCCCGGTATTAAGGCCAATACCTGCGCCATACCTACCAGCAGTGCCTGGGTTTTGGTTAGCTCAGCCAACTCATGTTTAGTACCGCCCCAGCGATCGGCAATCCACAGCAATATGCCAAAACCAATAGTTGCCCAGGCAATAACTTCAATGCTGCGCAGATTTTCTTGCACCCATTCAGCTTCCATCCAGCCAATGTATAGGCCCGGCACAGAGCCGATTAACAACAACAAGCCCATGCGTCGGTCAGCCACAGAACTAACCGTAGGCTGTACCCAGGCATTAAACAAACACCGTAGATCTTGCCGAAAATATAACACCACCGCCAACAGGGTGCCAAAATGTGCTGCTACATCAAGCACCAGGCCTTCATCACCCCAGCCCATATACTGAGAAACCAAAATCAGATGAGCCGAGCTGGAAATTGGTAAAAACTCAGTTAACCCCTGCACCAACGCCAAAATAATTATTTGAAAAGTATCCATAACCGCTAGTCTGACTCAGGAAAATTACTGAGCGGGTTGAAATCAGGCCGTATCTGCATTTGCAATGCCGGTATTAAGATCTTTCAAGATGCCATTATTGATATCGTATATCCAGCCATGCACTGATAGCTCTTGGCCTTGTTCTAAGGCATTGATAACGCTTTGGGTACGGCAGACATTTTTCACTTGCTCGATCACATTTAACTCACACATGGAATCAAAGCGTGCTTCTGGCTCAAGTTCAGCTAAATATTGTGAGTGAAGTTTGCCCACGGTTTTAATATGCGCCAACCAGCCATCAATCAAGCCAAGCTCCTCATCGCCCATAGCTGCCTGAACCCCGCCACAGCCATAATGGCCACAAACAATTATGTGCTTTACCTTGAGCACCTCAACTGCATATTGGATTACTGCAAGACAGTTAAGGTCTTCAGCGTAAACCACATTGGCAATATTGCGATGCACAAAAACCTCACCCGGGGGCAGGTCAACAATTTGATTTGCGGGTACGCGGCTGTCGGAGCAACCTATCCAGAGGTATTCTGGGCTTTGCTGCTGGGCTAATTTTATAAAAAACTCTGGGTCGCGCTTGTTAACCGCTGTTGCCCAGTTCAAATTACGCTCAAACAATGATTTTAATGTATGCATATTCTCTACTTCAGGGGTTTTTCCCAGAACATGGCACTGCCAATTTGTGGGTTAAGTTCAAAATTTTGAAAACCAAACTTATTGTACGATGATTTGGCCACTTTATTGCCACTCAATACCTCTAAAGTTAATTTAACACAACCGCGTTCCCGCGCGATGGTTTCAACATAGGCGAGCATTTTATGGCTTAAACCCATGCCTCTAAATGCCTTCGTTACAACTATATCGTGAATATTAACTAGCGGCTTGCAGGCAAAAGTTGAAAATAATTCAAAGCAATTGGCCAAACCTGCAGGTTCATTATCCACATAGGCAAGCACACTAAAGGCATGTGGCCGCTGCGATAACTCTTGCGCGAGTCTTGCCAGCACAGCATCACTCAATGGCTTGCTACCACCCATTGGGTCGCAGGCATAGGCATTTAGCAAGATTGCGAGGTCTGCAGCATGTTTGGGGTTCAGGTAATCTGCCTGAATTATTTCTATTTGCATCTCAATATACCTTCTCTTCAGTAAAAGCTATATGCAAGTGCTGCATTACCAGCTTTATTCTCTCCACCTTGCGTAAATCAGGGTGGGTGAGGATCCATAATTTGCTTGTTTTGCCTGGCAGATAATCAAATAATCGAATGATTTCTGGTCGTCGCTGATCATCCGGCAAACAAGCCAGCGCTAAACCTGCTTCAGCAAAACATGACATTGCAGTAAGGTCGTCGCAGCGGGCAACAATTTGCTCCCCATAGTGTTTTTCTAACCAGACAAAAGCTGGCAGTTTACGCATGGCGCCAGTGGCGCCAATCAATGCATGCTGGCTTAGTTGTTTTATTTTAGTGGGCGCTGCAAACTTCTGCAGATATGCCGGACTGCTATACACCCCCCAGCTTATCGAATTAACCGCCCTTCCGACCAAATGTTCTGGCGGCGAAGATGTTGCTCTTACCGCAATATCGGCACGCCTGTCGTTCATATTAAACTCCAGGTTACTGACCAATACTTCAACCTTTATATCCGGATAGATTTGGTTAAAATCGGTCAAATAGCGACTCAAATAACGATAGGCAATATTATTTGGCGCGGTAATTTTAACCACACCTTTGGGCTGAAAGTCCTTACCTACTATGCTGCGATCGAGATCATCAAAAGCCTGCGCTATTTTTTCGGCCCGTAATAATAACTCCTGCCCCATGCTGGTGAGGCGATAACCTTGCGGCAAGCGCTCAAAGACCCGGCCCCCAAGTTGTGTTTCAAAGGAATTCAAGCGCCGAAACACTGTGGAATGGTTCACTTCTAACAAGTTTGCTGCCCCAGTTAAGGTGCCAGTATCGGCAATTGCCAGAAAAACTTTAAGTGCATTCCAGTCCATAAAATTCCATATCTTTGCATTATTGCAAATTCAATTTGCCTATATTGCCAATTTACAAGCATAAATGCAATTGCGATACTAGTCACCACATACACGGAGAAGGCTCATGAAAGATTTTTTAAAACCCGAAATAGGCACATTTATACTTAGAATATCGCTTGGCACTGTATTGTTGGCACACAGCGTGTACCTAAAAATGATGGTCTTTGGACTCGCCGGCACTGCCGGTTACTTTGGCTCTATTGGCCTGCCCGAATTCTTGGCATATGTAGTTTTCGCTATCGAAGCTGTTGCCGGCATAGCCTTAATAATTGGCTACAAAACCAGACTCTTTGCTGGCCTGACCATTCCAGTACTGCTGGGCGCTACCTGGGCTCATGCAGCCAATGGCTGGTTGTTTAGCAATGCCAATGGCGGCTGGGAATATCCTTTATTGCTAGCAATATTGGCATTTGTGCTAATGACTCTTGGTAATGGCAAGTTCGCGCTATCTAAAGACCTCTAGAAACCATCCAAAGCCATACTTCCCCCAGGTATCTCTGGGGGAAGGGTCCTTCAGCTATTTTAAGTATATAGCTGGTAATCAACCTAATGATTATCAGCGTTGTATTTAGTAGCTAGTGGAAGCCCTTATCATGGTATAAATACTTATATGAGTATTACACTCCTATTCCCCAGCCCGTTTATCCTCTTGTCTGCAGTTTTACTTCTTACGGCATGTGCTGGAACCAAAAATACCTCTCAAGAGCCACCAACAACAGTTTTTCTGGATAAGGAAAATCAGATTCACTACGATGGCCACCTAAATAAGGAGGCCAACGAGCGATTATTTGAGCTCTACGAAACATCTATAACCAAACCTGACACACTGGTAATTTCGAGCAGCGGAGGAGGTGTAATGCTGGGAATGGACTTGGGTGATTGGGTTTACGACAACGAAATTAATATCGTTATCGATAAGCTTTGTGCCTCATCGTGTGCCAACTACATATTTACCGCTGGGAAACAAAAGAGCTTAAAAAAAGACTCAATTATTATCTGGCATGGTAGTTCCTGGCAAAAGAATATTGATGCACTTGTGCGCGATGGAAACAAGTCTATAGTTGACTGGAGAAAAAGAGAAGTCAGTTTTTTTAAGAAAATAGAAGTTGATTACCGTATTACCGTCTATGGGTTCGGGCGCTATTCGCTTTGGCAGTATATTAAAGCAGTTTTCACTGCCGAGCCAATTCTAGGCTTTGATTACTCGGTTGAGGATATGGGAAAATTTGGTATCACTAATGTACACCTGGTTGATGGTCATTGGAGTTGGCGAAAATACACCAATTGTTGTAATGTGAAACGTGTGAAGCTCAGTGACGGTGAGACTTTATCTAACCCCAGTTATTAGGAGAAACACCATGTTTATCGTCTTACTCAAATTTTCTGAAAACAAATCTCAAGCTAGTCAATTTATGCAAGGTCATAAAGACTGGATAAAGCGCGGCTTTGACGATGGCGTGTTTTTGCTGGCAGGTAGCCTTCAGCCCAGCATGGGAGGCGGGGTTCTGGCACATAATACAGAGCTTGCAGACCTTCAAAGCAGGGTCGATGCCGATCCTTTTGTGGCGCAGAATGTGGTAACGGCGGAAATTATTGAAATCACCCCTGGCATGACTGATGAACGACTGGAGTTTCTGCGTAGCTAGCCACTTATACACGCGTAACTGGCGCTCTGCGTTTCTCAATTTCAAACCTTTTCTACCTGAAATAATCGGTAATGCGCCCATTACATCTTATTGAATTCATTATATTGTCATGTTAATGTCGGCTGCATGCCGTGTTGTGATTGCGGCAAATGCGAGATGATAATCTCGATCTCGAAACAACTGGATACTTATGTTAATACGCAAACTTAGACTTCAAAAAGGCTGGTCGCAAGAACAGCTAGCGGAACTTACAGGATTAAATGTAAGAACCATACAAAGGCTAGAGCGTGGGCAAAAACCAGGAATGGAATCTGCCAGAGCATTAGCAGCAGTTTTCGAGCTTGATCTATCAACTTTCATAAATGGAGATGCCTCAATGAACAACAATGTAGAATTAAAAACTGACGAACGAATTGCAATCGAGTATGTAAAAGGGATTAAAGAATTTTACTCCCATCTAATTATGTTTGTAATTTTCGCCGTTGCCTTTATTAGCTTCAAGGGTTTAGGTGAGCCAATGATATTCTGGGGAGTCATAGGCTGGGGAATTGGTGTAATTATTCATGGCTTAGTGGCTTATGAAAAAATTACCTTCATTGGCGCAGCCTGGGAAAAGAAACAAATAGAGAAAAAGCTGGGTAGAGACCTATAAAAAAAGCCGGGGAATCCCCGGCTTTTTCTTAATTGCAATAAACAACCTGCTTACAGATACTCAAGCATTCCAACAAGCACAGCGGTTAAAACCAAGCTGCTTACAATCACTCCCTTAACAGAAGCCATCGGTCCTTGCTTACCCAACATAGCATTTATTTGCAGCACTGCAACCAATGCAAGCGCAGCCCACATTCCGGTTGAAACTACAGTTTTGGCATAGCCAGCAAAATGCGGGCCTGCCAGCATGCAAAAAATCATTGGTGCTGAGAATAAGGTATTGGTGCGCGATGCCAATAGTGCCTTGGCACCAGCGGCAGCGCCGTCACCCTCAACCATGCCCAGAGCAATTTTTTGATTAGGCCAGATAATTGCCCAAACATTCAAGAACATTAAGGTACCTAATGTAGCACCAACTATGATGTATTCATTAAGTTGGCCAAGGCCATGCATTCCACCTAACAAGATAACACCAGTTAGGAAAGTAAACATTGCACCCCAGCGGAACCACCACAATGCATTCGGGGCTAGTTGGCTTTTGGCATCGGCCAGGCCTTCAGGCGATGCAGATTTAAAATACCCGCCTTGAATAAAATTAAAGTAATACAGCAAGCCTATCCAGGTGATGCCAAATAATAAATGACTCCAACGAGCCAGCATGTTTACAATATTTAGATAATCCATAATTAAGACCCTTCCGTTTATATAATAATTATTACCCGCTTGAGACATTCCAAAGCTGGGCACTTCCCACCCACGAGCCTAATTGAAACCGTGCTCAGTTTCAACTTAACTTGGATTAAGCTCCCATGTGCAACCGTTAGCTTGGTGCCAATAAGCACTTACTTAGCTGCAAAAAGCTAAAGAATATAATTTTTCCAGCAGAAGAAAAACTTTTACCGTGTCTTGCTTTACAGGTATTTACCGAATGCTTACAGGAACATCTTTAAATTCATTTGCTA
>CAZEFU010000023.1:0-11965 GCA_964511515.1 uncultured Wenzhouxiangellaceae bacterium | reverse complement strand
AATTGATAGTGATCGGTGTTATCATCAATAAGTTACGCAATACTTGCGCTGCTTGTTAAAAGGACTCTTCCCTAGTCGAGCGGGTAGCTTAACATATCTATTTCTATGAGAGAATATAAGACTTGTATGCCCAGATATTGGGAATAAAAAGCCCCTGACAGGTAGAAGTCACGGTAACGGTTGGTTGAGCAGCAGACCGGCATCCAGCAACATTGTCCAAGTTGTGGGCAAAAGACCCCCGAATATGATTCCCGTCCGCCTGAATGGGATTCGGGGTCGATTGATCAGAATTATACAAAGCTCTCGAACTGTGCAGACCTGTGTAGCTTTAACGAATCTGAGCTGTGACCGAGTTCGTGGAGATGGTCTAGCCATTTAAGCAGCGCTTGATTCTGCTTGATGTTTTTATACAGCACATGCTGGGCAGGTAACCATGGTCCGGCATAGCGCTGGATGCCCTGCAGGCTATTAAACGCCGTCACCTCTGCCAATTTAGCATCGTGGTACATGCGAATATGAGCGTTGGGTGCCAGGTCAGTTTCATTGACTGCTGCGAAGCGATGGGTAAGGCGTAGAAAATCAGTGTACTTATGTCTTTCAAGCACTTTTAGAAAGAGCGCAGGCCCGCGTCCGGTAAGCGAACGATAACTAGTATTGGCCTGGATTAGCTCGGGTAGCAATATTTTCAGATGTTGGTACAGCCGAGCCTGAATTAGCGGTAGGTCGTCATCGCTAATTTCAATATATGACTGGTAATCTGGTGAAAATTGAACCACTTTATGATCTCTTCCATTTAATAATTCAATAACATCATATCAAAAATGTGGTCGCTGTAGATTTTTCTCCAAAATAATGCGACTGGCAATTTCCTCAACCGAGCTGCTGGTGGTACGCAATACCGGCACTGCCGATAGCCTAAACATGCTTTCCGCAGTTTCAGTTTCATAGCGGCACTGGCGCAGCGAGGCATACCGGCTATCTGGCTTTCGTGTTTGGCGGATTTCAGAAAGGCGCTCGGGATTAATGCTCAAGCCGATAAGTTTATCTTTATGCTTGAGCAAAAAGGCTGGCAGCCTACTATCATCCATATCGTCATCGGTTAAAGGATAATTGGCGGCCTTAATGCCGAAATGTAATGCCAGGTATAGGCAAGTGGGAGTTTTTCCAGATCTGGAGACCCCAATCAGAATCAAGTCTGCATCCTCAAAACGGATATTCATGCCGTCATCATGGGTTAGCGCATAATTGGTTGCCTCCATGCGTTCTTCATAACCATCGGCGTCAATAAGGCCGTGCGCAGCACCTATATTGGGCTTTGCATCCACTCCTAACTGCTGTTCCAATGGTTTGATAAAAGCTGCAAAAAGGTCATAAACTTGGCAATTTGCTGCTGATATTGTGGCAATTAACTCTTGGTCGATCATGGTGGTAAAGACCAACGGGCAGACACCATCAGTGGCAGCTTGTTGGTTGATTTTTTCAGTAAGCTCGGCAGCTTTTTCCTGATTATCAATAAACGGCATGCGAAATTGCTGGAAATCGAGATCGGAAAATTGGGTAAGTAATGCATGCCCCAAGGTTTCGGCGGTAATGGCAGTGCCATCGGAGATAAAGAAAACAGTGCGCAGCATTGATAACCTCGGTAAAATGCGATTGTTATTTTCACTTAGTCTAACCTGAATTTACATCTTAGTTGTGGATTCAGGCTCAATGTAAGCAGGAGTTCTTGTGAGTAATCAGGTAATTTGGCTAGATCAGTTAGGTATCAATGATATCAACCAGGTGGGCGGCAAAAACGCATCTTTAGGCGAGATGATTTCCTCTTTGAGTAATCTGGGAGTTAGTGTTCCGGGCGGATTTGCGACCACTGCTAGCGCTTTTCAGGAGTTCCTGCAAAGTAACCAACTTAAACAGCGCATCGATGATTTATTAGCCAGCTTGGATGTTAGTGATATTCATGCTTTAACCACTGCCGGCAAGCAGATCCGTGACTGGATTACCAATGCACCTTTATCTGCCGAGCTTGAAACTGCCATAAGGTCTGCGTTTATCCAGCTAGAACAACAAGCTGGCGGCTCTATCGCGGTTGCAGTGCGCTCATCAGCCACAGCTGAAGACCTACCCGATGCATCCTTTGCCGGGCAACAAGAAACTTTTCTAAATGTTCGTGGCATTGATCAAGTATTAAGTAAAGTTCGCGAGGTATTTGCCTCACTATATAACGACCGTGCAATTTCCTACAGGGTACACCAGGGCTTTGCACATGAGGATGTATCTCTTTCAGCCGGTATTCAACTAATGGTGCGTTCTGATATCGGTGCCAGCGGTGTACTTTTTACTCTCGATACAGAATCAGGCTTTAGTGATGCTGTATTTATTACTGCATCTTGGGGTTTGGGCGAAACTGTGGTTCAGGGTGCCGTTAATCCAGATGAGTTTTACGTATATAAACCAGCACTAGATGCTGGCAATAGCGCAATTTTACGCCGTAATCGTGGTAGCAAGGCTATCAAAATGGTTTACGCTGCTGAAGGCGGTGTAGATACCATAGCGGTAGATGATGCCGAACGAAATATATTCTGTATCACCGATAAGGAAGTAGAAGAACTTGCCCGTCAATCGCTGGTTATAGAAAAACATTATGGCCGGCCAATGGATATTGAATGGGCCAAAGATGGCAATAGCGGCAATATATATATCGTCCAGGCTCGCCCAGAAACAGTTAACAGTCAATCAGGACAAACTATAGAGCGTTACAAGCTGCTGGGTAAATCAGAACTTGTTTGTGAGGGCCGCAGTATTGGTCAGAAGATTGGTGCAGGCAAGGCTCGGGTTATTTCCAGTATTGCAGAAATGGATCAGGTAAAACCTGGCGATATCTTGGTTACAGATATGACCGATCCTGACTGGGAGCCAGTGATGAAACTAGCTTCAGCAATCGTTACCAACCGCGGTGGGCGCACCTGCCATGCTGCCATTATTGCCAGAGAAATGGGCGTACCAGCAGTAGTAGGCTGTGGCAATGCGACTAGAGTGATTAGCCATGGCTCTGAATATACAGTTTCTTGCGCAGAGGGCGATACCGGGTTTATCTATTCCGGAATAGTGGACTACGAAGTACAGCGGCATAAATTAGCTGACATGCCCCCTGCCCCTTTAAAAATCACCATGAATGTGGGCAATCCAGATCGAGCATTTAGTTTCAGTCAAATTCCGAATGCTGGTGTAGGTTTAGCCAGACTGGAATTTATTATTAACCGGATGATTGGTATTCATCCGCGTGCATTATTAGAGTACGACGATCAAAGCCCGGAAGTAAAAGCCGAAATTGACCAACGCATTGGGGGTTATGCAGGACCAGTTGAGTACTATGTTGATCGTTTAGCAGAAGGCATTAGTATGATCGCCGCAGCTTTCGCCCCGGAGCCAGTAATCGTACGCCTATCGGATTTTAAATCCAATGAATATGCCAATCTAATTGGCGGTCGCCGTTACGAGCCAGAAGAAGAAAACCCAATGCTCGGCTTTCGTGGCGCCTCACGTTATGTCTCGCCAGAATTCCAGCAGTGCTTTGAGCTTGAGTGCCGAGCCATGCGCAAAGTCCGTGAAGAGATGGGCTTAACTAATGTTTGGGTAATGATCCCGTTCGTGCGCACCGTAGATGAGGCCAAAGCAGTAATAGAAGTAATGCGCGAATATGGTCTGGAACGTGGTAAACATGATCTTAAAATAATCATGATGTGCGAACTACCCGCCAACGCCATATTAGCTGATGAGTTTCTTGAGCATTTTGACGGCATGTCAATTGGTTCCAACGATATGACCCAGTTAACCCTTGGATTAGACCGGGATTCAGGCTTAATAGCTGACTTATTCGATGAGCGCAATCCAGCCGTTAAAGCCATGCTATCAATGGCAATTAAGGCCTGTCGTAAACAAGGGAAATATATCGGTATTTGCGGCCAAGGCCCATCTGACTACCCGGATCTGGCCGAATGGTTATTGGCTGAGGGTATAGAAAGTATCTCGCTTAATCCTGATACTGTTATTGATACTTGGTTGGAATTGGCTAAGCAAGTTGAATAATTGTAGTTTGTTACAGGTAAAGTGGGTGGGTTATTTCAGGGTTTCATATCCTTTTAAAAGTCATTAGTCTGATTATTTCAGTGGGATTATGAGCCCCCACCAACCACACCCATAAACTGCCGATAATACTTAAGCTCAGCAATAGACTCACGAATATCAGAAAGTGCCTCATGCCGGTTTTCTTTGCGGTGCCCGGGAAGAAGCTCTGGCGCCCAGCGCCTTGCTAATTCTTTAACTGTGCTTACATCCAAATTACGGTAGTGAAACCAACTTTCCAGCTCTGGCATCAAGCGCGCCATAAAGCGGCGGTCTTGGCAAATACTGTTGCCGCACATGGGTGATTCGCCCTGATCAAGCCATTGGTCTAGAAAATCAATAGTTTGTTGCTGCGCCTCCTCAGCTGTGATGTCAGAAGACAAACACCTCTGCCATAAGCCAGAATCGCTGTGATGCCTAGTATTCCATGCATCCATGTTCTGCAATACATTCTCTGGGGTGCTAATAGCCAGTGCCGGGCCAGTTGCCAGTTCGTTTAAGTCAGAATCCGTTACAATGGTAGCGATTTCTATAATACGATCGCTGTCGGTATCGAGCCCGGTCATTTCCAAGTCGATCCAGATCAAACGGAGTTTTTCATTATTTTCCATACAAGTACTATCTATGCTGTGGTTATTTATCACGGAACTATACCAGAGCTTCGCAATGACGGCTGAATTGATCTCTGCAAAAGTGATAACTTCTTACGGTAGCCACGGTGTGGTGCGCACCGATGCCGGGGTTTTGCTGGAGTGTCGTTACCGACGTAAAATTGGTCGGCCTTTCTGTGGCGATAATATTCTGATCAAGGCAAATTATGTCGCTGCAGAAGCTAGTTTGGAAAAAATCCTGCCCCGTAAAAGCAGTTTCTATCGCGGCGATGCGCGTCTAAACAAACATGCTGTAGCTGCCAATCTTGATCAGATTGTCGTTGTAGTCTCTCCGTGGCCATCACCACCCGTACATTTAATTGATCGTTATCTGGTGGCGGTGGAATATTTACAGCTAGATGCCCTCTTGGTGCTCAACAAAGCTGATCTATTCGATGAATACCCAAGTGCAAGCACACAATTGCAAAAACAGCTTAAGTATTTGGGGTCATTAGGCTACTCAACTTTAGAGGCAGCTTGTGAGGGCGCGCCGGGCACCGATCAATTGGAGCTTGCACTTAAAGATAAGTGTAGTATTTTAGTTGGCCTTTCTGGAGTCGGTAAATCATCCCTGATCAATTCGATCATGCCGGATAAAGAAATCCAAACCAGGGCAGTATCTAAAGCCACCCGCAAAGGCACCCACACAACAACTGCAACCACGTTGTATTACTTGCCCGATGGCGGTGAGATTATTGATTCACCAGGGGTTTGGGAATTTGGTCTATGGCAAATGCCTGGCGTTGAGATAGAGCGCGGTTTTATCGAATATGACGAACTCAGAAACAATTGCCGCTTCACTAACTGCCTGCATTCTCACGAGCCATCTTGCGCGGTGAAGGAAGCTGTTGATGAGGGTTTGTTACCAGTTCCCCGATATGAGTCCTACCTGCAAATGCTGGAACTTTTCAGCGCCGATTAAAGACTCAGGCGGTATAATAGCCAGCTCAGCGTTAATCACTCAGGAGTCAAATATGAAATTAATCACTTCCATGATATTTTTATCCTTTTGCATTATCTCCAGTGGCGCAGTGTTTGCCGATGTTTTAGTGATAAATCAGGCAGTTACTAGCGATGATCGTCCTGACCTGCCACAAAATGGGCTTTCCAAAGCTCAGGTGCGCGAGGCTCACGGTGAACCGCAGATTGAGCACCCTGCGATTGGCGACCCGGCTATCACTCGTTGGGATTATCAAGAATACAGTGTTTATTTTGAATTAGACAAAGTAATTACCGCTGTTGTAAAACCAAAACGCGCAACGGCAAAGTAATCAGACAGGTATAGGAACAAGTACAGAATGAGCAAGCAGGACGAGCAACAAGAACCAATAAAGATAGTCCATAGGGATGGGGTTGAGTACACCGTTTTGGGTACAGCGCATGTTTCTCGCACTAGTGCAGAGGAAGTAAAGCGACTGATTGAAACTGGCGATTTTGACACAGTGGCAATAGAGCTATGCGAGGCTCGTTTTCAATCTCTAACTGGTGATAAACGCTGGCGCAAGTTGGACCTGTTCAAAATATTGCGCGAAGGTAAAGCCGGCCTGGTAATGGCATCCTTGGCTTTAGGCGCTTACCAACAACGCTTGGCCGATCAGTTTGGGATTGAACCGGGAGCCGAAATGCGGGCAGCGGTGGCTGCAGCCAAAGCCAGTGGAGCTGAGCTGCAATTAATAGATCGCGACCTCAACATAACTCTGAAAAGAGTATATCGGTCTATCCCCTTCTGGCGCCGCTTTGTATTGTTCTCGGGTCTACTAACCAGCATGTTTAGTTCTGATGAGATTTCTGAAGATGATATTGAGAACCTCAAACAGGGTGATATTCTGGAATCTACTTTTAGTGAATTTGCAGAACACTCACCGGAAATTTATCAAAGCTTGATTGCCGAACGCGACCAGTTTATGACCTCTAAATTGCGCCACCTAAATCAGCCAGTTAAAACTGATAGTGATGAGCCACACAAGGTACTGGTAGTCATTGGTGCCGGGCATATGCAGGGCATGTTGCCACTAATTGAAAGCGATCAAAGCGATAGCCAGCAGAAAATAGCCGAACTTAATGAAATTCCTGCAGCGGCTCGCTGGCCAAAGTTTATTCCATGGATAATCACAGCACTGGTACTTACAGGTTTCGCAATGGGTTTCTCGCGCGAGCCTGATCTTGGCTGGCAATTGGTTTTGTTGTGGGTCCTGATTAACGGTACTTTTGCGGCTCTTGGAACTGCCATTGCTCGTGGCCACCCACTGACTATTCTTAGTGCATTTTTAGCAGCACCGTTGACATCATTAAACCCAGCCGTTGGTGCAGGCATGGTAACTGGTTTGGTTGAAGCCTGGATACACAAGCCAACCATTGATGACCTGAGCAGTTTACGCAGTGATGTAACCAGCATAAAAGGTTGGTACAAAAACCATGCAACGCGAATTTTGTTGGTGTTTTTCTTTGCCAACCTGGGATCAGCTATTGGTACCTGGGTTGCTGGCTATCAAATTTTTAGCTCACTTAGCTAAGCTAAAAACTATGCGTATCGGCAACTGGGAATGGCCGCATCAGATTGGAATGGCCCCAATGGCTGGGGTCACCGACCTGCCCTTTCGCCGACTTTGCAGGCAATTGGGCGCTGCTTATACAGTCTCAGAAATGGTCACCTCCATTGCCGCTTTACGCAATACCCGCAAAAGCCGCTGGCGCGCCGACCACAGCGGTGAGTCAGAACCAATTGCCGTACAAATTGTAGGCACAGAACCAGAGCTATTAGCCGATGCAGCTCGTTACAATATGGGCATAGGCGCACAAATTATTGATATCAACATGGGCTGTCCGGCTAAAAAGGTGTGTAAAAAAATGGCTGGCTCAGCTTTGCTTGCCGACCCACAACTAGTTGAACAAATATTACTAGCGGTAGTGGCAGCAGTGGATATACCAGTAACTCTAAAAATTCGCACAGGCCTTAACCAAGAACATAATAATGCAGTTGCCATAGCGCAGTTGGCAGAAGACTGCGGCATTGCAGCAATCACCATACATGGGCGTTCGCGCGCGCAGAAATACACTGGGCATGCAGAGTACCATAGCATTCGTAAGGTAAAACAGGCGCTAAGCATACCGGTGATTGCCAATGGCGATATCAATACACCGGAAAAAGCTGAGCGGGTGCTCGAATATACTCAGGCAGATGGCCTTTTAATTGGCCGTGCAGCACATGGCAACCCGTGGATATTTAGGGAAATGAGCAATTATTTAGCCACTGGCGAACAGCTGCAACCGCCGAATATAAGCGAATTCACCCAGGTTATGCTGACTCATATCAAGGCTGTGCATGAATTTTATGGCAGTAAAAATGGGGTACGTATTGCGCGTAAACACATAGGCTGGTACCTGCACGGGTATGCAGGGGTAAAGAGCGCCTTCCCTGGCGAGCAACTTAGTGGGCAACTACAACAGTTGCTCAGACTAGATAACGCAGATGAGCAAATTAACAGCCTGCATAATTGTCTTTTAAAAGTTGCCTGAACAAAACTGGCAATGACTGCTAAAATGACCATCTTATAAAGAGAAGAACAAGCAATGAACTGGAAAGCTAAAATTTTTAAACCTCAATGGGAATCGCGTCAGGCCGACAAGCGCTTAAATAGCGTGCGTACAGACCAGCAAACTGAATTCTGGAGAGCCCTACCTGGAATCATTCAATCTGATCCTGATTACCGAGTACGCCTGGCTGCGTTAGAGCGTTTGTTAGGCACAAACACTAAAGACCCAATGCGCCGCTTTGAATTTATTTACGCATTGCTTCAAAGTGAGCAGAATGACCCTGAACAAACTCAGGCTATTGAACTCTATTTCACCAGTGTTAAGCAATATCTAAGCCAAGCATTCAGTAAGCTTGGTATCGACAGCAAAACCACCACTACTTATCTGCGCCAACATGGTGGCCAGCAGTTACGCGATAAGCTGGCCAAGAAAGCTAAAGCTGTCAGTGTCCGCCGGGCAGCGATTGAATTAACTTCGGCTAGTGGCAAATTGGGTGATCTGGCAATCAACGACCCCGATGCAAAATTACGCCAGTTGGCAGCTTCCAGAATCGAGAAACAATCTACCCTGGAGCGTGTAGCCAAGGCCTTACGCACTACCGATAAAAAGTTGTTCCATGCTATTACTGAGCGTTTGCGGGAAGCTCAGGACGATGATCATACCAGTGCCGATAAACACCATGCAGAAGCAATATGTTTACAGCTTGAAGAGCAGATTAAAAACCCGGGTTTAAATGCCGCTGCAGAATTACTCACAATTAAAAAAGCATGGCAGCAGACAGGTGAACCGGGAGCTGATTTAGAACAACGTTATTTAACCCTGTTAGCTACCTTAAAAACTGCTATAGATGGTAGTGCTGTAAAAGTGGAAGTTGAACAACCAGTACCAGTAGTAGCTCCCGAACCAATACCAGTACCTGAAGTTAAAGTAGTTCGAATAGATAAAAACAAAGAAAAAACTGAACAACGCAAGGAACAGCGCCAACAACAGGAGGCTGATGCCAAGCAATTAGAAGTCAATATTGTTGAGCAACAAGATCTGTTGGCTGAAAAAATTGAAGCTGTTGAACTAGCAGCAGCGGTTGATTTGTTACACAGCATTCGCAAAGGCATTGCCAAGTTACGCAACAATCCGCAAGGTCGCAGGCTGGTCTCTGCCCTCGATGGCAGGCAGAGCCGTTTGGATGGTCGGGTGCGTGAACTACGCGACTGGCAACACTGGTCAAACAATAAAATCCGCACCGAATTAATAGCTACTATGAGTAATTTGGAAAGCACTCTACACCCAGATGCAGTGATGACAGCCCTGCGCGATGCTCGGACCAAATGGAAAGACCTTGAAACTGGCGAGCAGTTGCCAGGCGATAAACATTTTCATACTCCCGGTAAGCTCTGGCGAGAATTTAACCAGGCCTGTGAGCAAGCATTTAAACATATAAAACCATTTCTGGATAAACGTCATGAAATTCAGGATGACCACTTAAAACAGGATCAACAATTACTGCTTGCCGGAAGTGAGTTGATGCAAGCAGAAAATCCGCCACTAAAACAGCTAACCCAGCACCAACGGTTTTTGCGGGCAGCAATGCGGGAACTTGAAAAGGTACCTGCCAACAAACGTGGCAAAATGGCCAACCAGATCCGCAAACAACTAGATGGCATGCAAAAATTGATTGGTACTGCTTTCGAAGCTGTAGAGCTGGATAAATCCCGTCTGATCCGTAAAGCCGAGCAACTGCAACACATTGAAGACCCACAGCAAGCCATAGAGCAAGCCAAACAGCTGCAACGCCAATGGCAGGCAGCCGGTACTGGTAGGCGTAAGTATGAGCAGGAACTATGGGATAAATTCCGCAGCCACCTGGACCCATTATTTAAGCTGCAAACTGAAGCAAGGGATGCACAAACTGAACTTGAAAAGCAGCAACAAGTGCAACTACAAGAAGTTTGTACGCAGCTTGAGGATATCAATAAAAGTAAGGGTGAAGAATTAGCCAAGCAAACTGGTATTGTGCAAAGCCTACAAAGCAAATGGTTAGAGCTATCTGGCGACAAACTTCGCGGTCAAAAGAAGTTACAGCACAACTATCTCGCTGCTTTGGATAAATTCAAGGCCAAACTTGCCGAGCATAAGCAGCAACTACAGCAGTTAGAACATGGCGCTAGACAAAGCAAAAGCGACCTAATTCAGAAGGCCCTCAAGTTACTGGAAGCTAAGCCAGATGACTTGACGACTAAGGCTGAGAAAATCATCGCGGAATGGCCGAGCACTGCTGCAAAGACAGACATAGACAAGTTGCTCGACACCAAACTGCAAACCCTGCAAAAAGCGTTGCAAGCGGGTAGCATCGATTTTAACAACAACAGTGAGAATTTGGATCTTTATCGTGATCTTTGCCTTAGCCTTGAGTATCTTGCTGGGCTAGAATCTCCCCCAGCTGAAAAAGAACAACGCATGCAACTGCAAATTGAAAGATTATCAGCCAGTATGTCGGGCGAGAAAACACGCCTGCCATTACAGCAGGAAGTAGCCGAGCTGGAAATAAATTGGTATCAACTAGAGTTCATTCCTCAGGCTCAATATATGTCCTATTCCAAACGTTTTAATCAGGCCATGCATGAATTACAACTACAACTGGGCAAATCCAACTAACTACTAAACCATGAGGATCATGAAAATGGCATCATCACGGTATAGCAAATTTCTTTTAGTGTTAGTTTGCATTGTTTTACCGCTGAGTGCGCTTGCTGCTGAGGCCGCAGCAGCTGAACCTGGCTGGACTTCAATTCTGCCACCCGTGATCGCCATAGTAATGGCGCTCTGGTTTAAACAGGTTATACCGGCCCTATTTGCTGGTGTTTGGATGGGCGCATGGGCAATAAATGGGGGTAATTTCAAAGCTCTTTGGAGCGGTCTACTTGATACCTTCCAGGTTTATATTCTGGGCGCTGTGGCCAACCCTGATTATGCTGCGGTAATTTTATTCTCCTTGATGGTTGGTGGCATGGTTGGGATAGTATCCCGCAACGGCGGCATGCAAGGCATAGTCAGCCGGATAGTTGGCTGGGCCGATAGTGCTCGTCACGCCACTATTGCCACCTATGTATTGGGAATCGGTATATTTTTTGACGATTATGCCAATACCCTGGTGGTTGGCAACACCATGCGCCCGGTTGCTGATCGCATGCGCGTATCACGAGCTAAACTTGCTTATATTGTCGATTCAACCGCAGCCCCGATAGCAGCGGTGGCTATTGTAACCACTTGGATTGGTGCTGAGGTTGGTTATATTGATGCTGCACTCAGCCAAACAGGCTATGCTTCAGAGTCTGCCTATTTAATTTTCCTGCGTACCATTCCCTATAGTTTTTATCCCCTTTTAACCCTGTTATTTGTCGGTATGATTGCTTTTAATCGGCGTGATTTTGGACCCATGCTAAAGGCTGAGGTAGCAGCGCTTAAGCAAGATCCTGAAGCGTTGGCAGCGGTACAAGGCGATGAGCTGATTGCCCCGTCAGCAGATAAACCACAACGACCTATTAACGCGATTTTGCCGGTTTTGGTATTGGTTTTCGGTCTGATTGGCGGTTTGATCGCCACTGGTGAAGGCGAAACCTTTAAAGACACCATATTGAATATCTCCGCAATGAAGCCAGACG
>CAZEFU010000022.1:0-12193 GCA_964511515.1 uncultured Wenzhouxiangellaceae bacterium | reverse complement strand
TGTGCTTTCCAACCATCTGTGCAATCCGGTTTTTTGCATCAATTAATTGTTGATAATCAGTGTTTTTCTCCGGTATTGGCAAATCAATTCGACTGAGTGGGAAGCTTTCCACCTCACCGTTGTTTATCCGCAGTAGCTCCATTCTTAGCCAGACTCTTGTAGCTTGCAAGCTGGCTTCAAACTTACCTTGTAACAGCCAACCGACTTGAAGTTCTTCGGCATGCTTCAAAACATCGACTATTTCCAGGTCTTTGGTATCAGTTGCTGAGCGCGAGCGTACAATTAGTTCTTTTTGTGCAGCCAGGCGGGAGTAGAGTAAATCGTCAAACATTTGTGCCAGTAGTTCAACCTGTGGGCTCTCACTTTGGCTATTGATCGGTACTAGCGCCAGTCTTGGTGGAGTCTCTGCATCAGCTGCGTACATATTCCAGAAGAAAATACTGGACAGGAATGCTAAAGCAAGCAACCATAGCCAGATGCGGGGGGGTTGTGGTTCGGCAGCTGCTTGCTTACCCTCAATTTTGGCGATAAATTTATAGCCACGCCGATGTAAGGTCTCGATATAGCGAGGTTGTTTAGCTTCGTCTCCAAGGATTTGTCTGAGTTTGTATATGGTTTGGGATATGGTCGATTCTTCGACCACCTCATCTTTCCAAACTTGATCAAGTAGCTCAGTGCGGTCGATGATGCGCTTGTGATTAGCTACCAAGTATAGCAACAGCTCTAGTGTTTTAGGCTCGATTTCCAGGCGCTTGCCTGTACGCTGCAAACCAGAGTGATAACTCAGCAGGAAATCATCAAAACGCCAAGTTATAGTATTGGCCTTGGTTTTGCTTATATGTTGATGGTCTGTATTCATTAAGTCAGTATGGGTAAAGCATGGTAGTTTGGTCAAGCCCTGAGTTATACTCTGCTCCTAGCCAGCATATTTCACCAAGGTGGACCGTAAAATGATAAATATGCTGCATATTCAATGGCTTGGAATTATTGAGTCTATTTGTTCATGGCTACAGTATGTCCTATACGCTTTTGCTCTGCATCTACTTTCACATTTTGGCCGACCCTTCTCAAACCACAGCTATCGCTATGTTTTTTCGAATGCACGAGCAAACTGTTTCGCCAGCTACAAGGCAATGTCCAGATCCATGGTGAAGCATGCGGGCTAGTAGCTTGCGCACTGGTTTATGCTACCCCACGGGCTTGAGATTTTCCGGTCAGATTTATTGCAGTGTTGGAGTGTAGTCTAGCTTAATAAGCTGCTCGGATATGGACATGAAGGCTAAGCCCTATTGGAATTAGACAAGAAACGCCACCCCGAGAGGTGGCGTTTCTGGGTCTCTGTTGTAGTTTATACATACCTACATCAGTTGTTACGATACACCGTAAAGTATACCTTTATGGGCAAGCTGTTACAGGTGTAGTTAAGCGGATCAGGTCATACTCACGGTCGGTGAACCCATTAGTGACCTCAGCAGCATTTGGCGATAATTGCATATGCATGGATCCGCAGCTACTGGCAGTAAATGTTCCAGTTCCCCAATCAACGACCTGGTGGGCAGAGTTTGCTCCATCACCCCAGAAGCCATCGGTGGTATAGACCACATTGACATCGGCTGAATTACCATCTACAGGGCCTTGGGCAATCATAAACATTTGGTTGCCTGCGGTATCATAGGTGTAGAAGAATGCCAGGAAGGTCAGGCCACCACTAAGGTTATCAATTATTTCAAAATTGAAGCCTTCGCCATTCTGGTCGGTAACTCCAGGAGTAGTCAGGCCGGTATTAACCCAGGTACCATTGAGCCCTGCGGTCATACTAAAGCCGGTACCGCCCAGGTCTTGCAGGTATTTCATCACATCTGCAATATTCTTGGCGCTTGGTGAACCCATAGATGCTCTGGACATAATAGTGTCCGGAATGCCCCAGCGGGTTTTGTGTGCAAACTCGCTGAATTTCCCATCACCTTCTAACATGGCCAGGATTCCACCTTCTGGGTGACCTTGATTTGCGCCTTGATGATCAGTAGCTGGATCACCGTGGCAGCCCATACAGCTGGTGTTGTAGTAGGTCTCACCTGCAGCAGCACTAGCATCAGCCCTGATGGTATACAGCACTGGATTCATGGCTGGATTGATATTATCAAAGTAGGCAGATGGATCACCGGCTGCAAAGTTAATAAACTTTGTTAAGCAGTCGATCTGAGTGCTGGTTGGTACCAAATCACTTCCATTTGGTCCAGCGGCTGAGAAATCTGGGTGTTGATTCCCCAAAGTATAGCCAGTTGAATGTGCGGCTTTGTTGGCAGAGCTATGTGTACCATCAAGTGCTACCCAACTAGCAGTACCATCGGCATAATCTCGACCAATACCATCATGCAGTATCATCGCATCGGTAATAGTTTCATGCCCACCCATTAGCGTACTGATAGTCCGGTTGGTGGAGTCACCATCACCAGCACCAGCATTGGGTCGTGTTTCTTTGCGGGAACGACGGGCATAACCACCGTCTGTACCCATACGATCCCAACCATGGCAAGCTTTACAGCGAATATAGTCTTTATTGGCTATACCACCAGGTAGGCCAGAACCACCAGCATTGGTTTTGGTCCAGTTATCCCAGGCCAGAGCACCTTGCTCGACACAGGCAGTTTGGGATATTGCGGTTGCGGAGAATCCCAGGATCAGGATAGGAGCAACAGCTATTAACAAACCTTTGTTAATTCTAACGAGTTTCATATGTAACCTCCTTTTGCTGAGTTAAAATACTCAACAAATCAATTGCAAAGCAATTGAACTACTGCTTTGCTAGTAGTCTTCAGGCAGGTTGTGAGCGATTCCTTGGTGGCAATCAATGCAGGTCTTGCCTGATTGTGCTAATTTCACCGGATCGTGCTTTCTTCGGGCTGACCGGTCTTGCAACTCAAGATCCATAGTTGAATAGTTATGGCAGTTGCGGCATTCTACTGAGTCAGTTTTACGCATGTTCGCCCAGACTCGCTCTGCCATTTCAAGGCGGTTGGCTTCAAATTTTTCCGGGGTATCTACGGTGCCAATAATTTTATGGTAGAGCTCATTTGAAGCGTAAATTTTGCGCATCAGTTTGGCACCCCAGGGTTTGGGGACATGGCAGTCGGAGCATGTAGCGCGTACGCCGGATGCATTTTGGTAATGAACTGATGTTTTGTATTCCTGATATACGGTGGTGCGCATTTCATGACAACCAGTACAAAATTCCATGGTGTTAGTGGCTTCCATAAAAGTATTAAAACCACCCCAAAAGATGATGCCAACAAAAAACATGACAAAACCACCAACAGGGATTCCTATAAGCCACCAGCGGTGCGGTTTATTCCAGAGCTTAGACCAGAGCGATTTATTCTGTGTTTGCTGAGAATCCATCGTTATTTCTCTATTGAACCTGACTGGCATAAAAGTGCAATAATGCCTCGAAGTCTTCTGTAGACATGCGTTTCATTTTCTCAGCCATTTTCTTGGTCATGGGTCGGTCACCACTCTGATAATCCTCAATAGATGCACGTAGATACTCAGTCCATTGGCCAGCCAGAAGACCAGCCTCATCATCGGCGAGACTGCCGCCTTCACTATGGCATTTGTCACAATTTCGTTGATGAATTTTGGCACCTGTCTCGGCCAGTGTGGCATCAAAGTCCTGGACTATGCCCTTGAATGGGAGGCTTTCATAGTGCTCACTCAGAGCCCCAATTTCTTCTGCTCCCAAGTTTGTTGCCACATCACACATAGTAGTAGCTGGCCGCTCTGTATCAGCGTGTCTGTATTTGCTCTCGATACATGGGCGCTCCTTGGCTGCATAGGCATTTAGCGCGTCTTCCAACACTATGTATGCTTGACCAGCAATTATCGGGATATCGCTATCTGTGGAGAGGCCACCCTGACCATGGCAATCATTACAATCGGCGATTAAAGTTTCTGTATCCGCAGCGTGGGAAGAAGCGACTATGAGCAGGAAAGGAACCCATAAAATACGAGATATGGATTTCATTAGTAAGACTCCATATGTTTATATGCTTGCTTGGGTTGAATGTATGCCCACAGAGGGCCTCTAACATTGATCTGGGTCAATTTTTTACGCGTAATAGCTGAAAACTGAACATGCTTGATTTGGGTCAACTCAAAGTTAGTGGTTTTGCTGTACTTTCAACTGAGTCTTATCCAGAAAGGCGTAATCTTATGATTCAGATAAATGGCTATATTCGAATCAGTTTCTGGCTTGTGTTAGTAATTTCCATGATTCTCTTTGGGGTTTCAGCTCCGGTATTTCTAAAAGCTCAGGATTTCACCCGTAAAGGTGCCGATTCCTGCCTGAAGTGTCATGACGAAGAATCGGAATTTCCTGTTCTCTCACTGTTTAAAACTCCACATGCCTCACGGGTCGATCCAGCTAGTCCGTTCGCCAGTGCCCAGTGTGAAAGTTGCCATGGTGCGGGTAAAGATCATGAGCGTGCACAGAAGAAGAATAGTAATGATTCACCACTGCTTAGCTTTGGTAGTCATGCGCTAACTCCAGCGGCTGAACAAAACCAGGTTTGTTTGGATTGTCATGAAGATCATAGCCGACAAGGCTGGTTTGGCAGTACGCATGAAGAGGAAGAAGTCGCTTGCGCTAGCTGTCATCAGATACATACAGAGCGTGATCCGGTATTTGATTCTGAAACCCAGCAGCAAACCTGTTTTTCATGTCATCCTCGGGCGCGGGCTGAAACTTATTTGGCTAGCAGTCATCCACTCAGATTCGGCAAGATGGCCTGTACTGATTGCCATAACCCCCATGATAGCAACAATGACTTCTTGTTGAAAAAGCCGACTGTTAATGAGACTTGTTATGACTGTCATGCCGAGAAGCGTGGGCCATTTTTATGGGAGCATGCACCGGTATCTGAAGACTGTAGCCTTTGTCATAACCCTCACGGGAGTAATCATACGGCTTTACTGAAACAACGCCCACCGTTGCTTTGCCAGCAGTGTCACTCACCAGCCGGTCATCCTAGTATTGCCTATACTAGTGAAAGCGCTGGAAATAGCTTCCAGGCAGGCTTCCTGCTAGGTCAATCGTGTACAAATTGCCATTCAAATGTGCATGGCTCCAACCACCCATCCGGGGTAACAATCACCCGCTAGAAATTATCTGACTGGAGGTGTCAGGGAAATGAGCGACTTGGCCAGGAAAATTAGATTCAGTGCCTTTATATTGCTAGCAGCTATTTTGTTATCAGTACCAAATTTATTTGCTGATACAGCAGCGGAAGAATTCAGTAAATGGAAGTGTAAGCTTTGTCCGGAATATACAGGCTGGTATGGAGATCTGGCATTTGGTTCGGGGTATGCCAGTGATGACTCACTACGGTTTGGTGACTATCGTGGTCAGCAAGAAAGCGGGATATATCTCGCCCTTGGTGGCAACCTTCACTACCGCAACCAGGAGGGTTTGTATTTTGACCTGTACGCTCGGGATCTTGGCTTGCAGAGCCGTAAGCTGGAAATGCGTAGCGGCCGTCAGGGAGGCTATCAGCTACGCTTTGCCTGGAGTGAGATTCCTAAATATCGAGGTTATGGGGCACAAACTCCATTCTTGGGTGTAGGCGGTAATGAGCTTACTTTGCCTGCAGACTGGCAGCCATCATTTAACACTGGCGGGATGACAGCACTAGACAGCAGTTTGGCTAATGTCCAGCTGAAGACCTTACGCAAAACACTGGATCTTGGCTTGAGTGTGAATATTTCCAGAAGTCTGGAGTATAAAGTTGATTTCCAGCAGCAGAAGAAGAAAGGTAGCAGGGCTTTTGGTGGTGGCTTGTTTTTTAGCAATTCTACACTTTTCCCGGCACCGGTAGACTTTGCAACCAATCAGTTTGATATGAGTTTGGGTTGGACTGGCAAGCGCAGTTATCTGCGACTTGGTTTTATCGGATCGTGGTTTGATAATGGCAAGAACTCAATAACTTGGCAAAACCCATTTTCCACCAATATTAATAATCAGTATTTTAGAAGTGCTTTGGAGCCATCCAACGATTTTTATCAATTTAACCTGAGTGGAAATTTGTCCATCTCTCCCAGAGTCAACTTATCTTCTCAGGTAGCGATTGGGCGCTTACAGCAGAATGACCCTTTCCTTCCATACTCTATCAACCCTACATACAGTGATATGTCACTACCTCGCGCAAACCTGGGCGGTAGTATGGATACCAGCACTTTCAATGTCTCTGGTAAGCTGACAGCACGGCTGAGTAATAAACTCAGCTTCACTGCTCGTGCTCGGCTAAATGACCGCGATAATAAAACTCCGGTAGACCTATACACCCCAGTCATTACAGATTTGTTCCCGGCAGTGGCTCGGTATAACCGCCCTTACAGTTATAAACGCGGGCTTTATTCTGCTGATTTGCGCTATCGACCACATCGAATTGTCAGGTTGAGTGGTGGCGCCAGACTAGAGAGTCTTGAGCGGACGCTACAGGCGATTTCCGACTCTGATGAGCTGACCTGGTGGGGTGAGCTTAAGTTAAACCCGTTGGCAGAGGTGCAGTTTAGAGTCAAATTGGAAACTGCAAAGCGGGATGTTTCCAAATATATCCAGCCTGATGACGGTGGCCTTGCTGAGCACCCGTTGATGCGTAAATTTAATCAGGCTGACCGGGAACGGGATCGCTTACGGATTGAGCTGGATCTGACTCCACTACAGGGGCTAGGTATTAATTTAAGCTTCTTCCAGGCAGAGTCTGACTACACTGAATCTCTCATAGGTTTGCAAAATAGTACAGATCAAAGTTACAGCATCAATCTTAGTTATGCACTTGGTTCACGACTTAGTTTCTATGCATTTGTTAGCCGAGATGATATTGATGCCAGAATTGCCGGGGCTGCCAGCACTCTGGCTGACCCGTGGAATGCCAATACCAGTGATAGCATTTCGACTACCGGACTTGGCTTATCTACTGCTGTGAGTGAGAACTCCAGCCTGGGCATAGATTTTGTTTCTTCAGTGTCAAAAGGTAATATTGCTGTGCGTACAAGCCTGCAAGAGGACCCATTTGAGCCACTGAGAACAAACCTTCAGAACATCAGGTTTCACTTCAACCACCAGTTTAGTAAAAATTGGGGTTACAAGATCTATGCCGAACACGAGGCTTACGATAGTCAGGACTGGGCGCTTGATGAGCTTGGGGTAGATGGGATTAATTCGATATTAACAATGGGTGTGGAGAGTCCAAAATACAGAGCCTGGTATTTCCGTGTACAGGCAAATTATAGGTTTTGAATTACAAATGTGTCATTTGTTAATCAATAATCGATATCTGGTGCAATTTAATGGTGCTGACTATACAAGTTGTAGCAGTACTGATAGCAAGAGAAGCTAGGTGACTGACCGGACCGAACAAAGCAATATGGATTACTCAGTCGGAGCAGTTGAGCATGAATATATGCCAGCTGTACTACCGTTAACGCCTGTTGACCTCACCAAGGACTCTGCATTAAATGAGGAAGCCAGTATTCCAAAGTATCTTCAGGATACCTATTATTGGGGTTATCTGAATCCCCGTAATGTCAGTTTGCTAGATCATGAGTTTGTAGTTAAGTCTATTCTTTGGTGGCAGCACAAAAGATTACGGGCTGCAGCTTTTGCAGAAATAAGCCCAGCTTCCAGGGTGCTGCAAGCAGCGGCGGTTTATGGTGATTTTTCCAGGGATCTGGCTGATCATATTGGTCACGGTGGTGAATTAAAAATTATCGATGTGGCCCCGATCCAGGTACGCAATACTAAAATCAAGTTATCTGCTTATCCGCAGGCACAAGTTGAATTAGCAGATGCCTCGACCTTTAATGACCAGCCTTTTGATGTGGTTATTTGTTATTTTTTACTTCATGAAATACCCGATGATTATAAAACTCTGGTTATGGACAACTTGCTTAAACATATCAGGCATGATGGCAAGCTAGTGATTATTGACTACCATAAACCTCATTGGGCTCATCCGATAAAACCTGTTACCAGTCTGGTTTTTAATGTTCTGGAGCCTTATGCCAAGACTCTATGGCGAGCTAGCCTACGCGAGTTGGCATCTGCACCGGATGATTATCACTGGGATCATTACACCTATTTTGGAGGCATGTTTCAGAAGGTAGTAGTGCGTCACAACAAGTGAATCTGATATGTTGAAAGTACATCATCACGATATTGTCATTGTTGGCGCCGGCGGCGCTGGCTTGCGGGCTGCAATTGAAGTTGCACGCGACTATCCAGAATTGAAAGTTGCCTTGTTATCAAAAGTTTACCCAATGCGTAGCCATACAGTTGCAGCTGAGGGCGGAGCTGCTGGAGTTTCCAGAGAGGACGATAGTTTCACCAAGCACTTTGACGATACAGTTACTGGTGGCGACTGGTTGTCAGACCAGGATGCAGTTGAGTTTTTTGTTAGGCAGGCACCTCTGGAACTTACCCAGATGGAGCACTGGGGTTGCCCCTGGAGTCGTACCAGCGACGGCAAAGTGGCGGTACGACCATTTGGTGGCATGAAAGTAGAGCGTACCTGGTATGCGGCTGATAAAACCGGGTTCCACATGCTGCATACCCTGTTTCAGACATCTTTGAAGTACCCAGGGATTGAGCGTTTTGATGAGTATTATTCGACTGAATTGATTACTACAGACGGTCATTGCCAAGGGGTAACCGCCTTGGATATGCGTACTGGGCAGATGTGTTTTTTCCGAGCTAAAGCAGTGGTTATTGCTACCGGTGGTGCTGGCCGGGTATTTCCATTTACTACCAATGGCGCGATTAAAACCGGCGATGGTATGGCAATGGCTTATCGTGCTGGCGTGGCTTTAAAAGATATGGAGTTTGTTCAGTACCATCCCACAGGACTACCGGGTACTGGAATTTTGATTACTGAAGGTTGCCGGGGAGAGGGCGGAATTTTGGTAAATAAAGATGGGTATCGTTATCTACAGGATTATGAACTAGGCCCGCCAGATCCGTGGCCACGTAAAAAGGCGATGGAATTAGGACCCAGGGATCGCTTATCACAGGCATTCTGGCATGAGCAGGGTAAAGGTAAAACTATTGAAACCCAATTTGGGGATGCAGTTTTGCTGGATTTGAGACACTTGGGCGAAGATAAAATTAATGAGCGCCTGCCAATGGTGCGTGAACTAGCTACCAGCTATATCGGGGTAGATCCAGTATATGAACCAATACCGGTAAGACCAGTGGTGCATTACACTATGGGTGGGATTGATACTGATATTAATGCCGCCACAGAAATGGCTGGCCTATTTGCCGCCGGTGAGTGTGCCTGTGTCAGCATCAATGGTGCTAATCGCCTGGGTTCAAACTCGCTAACTGAACTGCTGGTATTTGGCGCCCTGGCTGGTGCTAATGCCGCACGCTTTGCCCAAAATACGATAGCCACTACTGCCGAAGAGAATATCAGACTTGAGGCTGAGGTAGCAGCTGACCGGGTGCTTGGCTTATTCCAGCAACAGGGTGGGGAAACAGTGTCTGGTTTAAGAAGTGAGATGAATCAAATCATGGAAGCTGGTGCAGGTATTTATCGAAGTGAAGAATCTCTGGAGCTGGCAGTAGAGCAGTTGGAAAAGCTTAGTAGGCGCTATGCCAATATCTCTCTGGAGGATAAAAGCAATGTGTATAACACCGACCTAATTCAGGTGTTGGAACTAGGTTCAATGCTTGATGTAGCCAGAGCAATGGTGGTATCGGCCTTGCATCGGCGGGAATCCCGAGGTTCTCATCAGCGCTTAGATTATACCGAACGCAATGATCTGGAATATCTGCGCCATACACTGGCCAACTATCAGGGCCAATTTAATCCGACTATAAACTATCGTGATGTGGTAATCACCAGCTCACAGCCGGCAGTACGGGTTTACGGAGGTGATAGCTGTGAATAAAGCATTGCCATTAGCAATTGCAGGACAGAGTAAGCGCACACTGGAAATAGAAGTTTTTCGCTATAACCCGGATCATGATCAGTCACCTCATTATCAGACCTACGAGGTGCCATGTGAGCCAGATTGGGTGGTTCTGGATGCAATTAACTATATAAAGGATCACCTGGATCGAAGCCTGAGTTACCGTTGGTCATGTCATATGGCTGTGTGTGGCAGCTGTGGCATGATGGTTAATGGTGAGGCGGTATTGTCCTGTCATGCTTTTATTCGCGATTTGCCCGACCAAATTCGTATTGAACCTCTGGAGAATTTCCCGGTAGCCCGCGATTTGATAGTTGATATGGATAGCTTTGTGGAAAAACTAATAGCGGTCAAGCCTTATCTGATAGCCACCAAAGAGCGCAGTCTTGATGAGGGGCCATATATTCAGTCACCTGCAGAACTACAGAATTTCAAGCAATACACACAATGTATTAACTGTCTGCTTTGTTATTCGGCTTGCCCACAAGTTTCTTTGAATGTGGACTTTGCAGGCCCCGCAGTATTGGCGCTGGCGCATAGATATAACCTAGATAGCCGGGATATGGGTCGCTCAGTGCGTGCAGATGTGGTTGCCAGTAATGAGGGTATCTGGGAATGCTCTTTTGTTGGTGCCTGCTCTGAGGTTTGTCCCAAGCAAGTCGATCCTGCAGCGGCTATTCAACAAACCAAAATCGCTGCGACCGGAGATTACTTTTTACACTTTTTAACCCCCTGGAAGAAAGCTCATAAAAAACCAGTGGAGCTTAGCGAATGAAACTATCAAATGGAAACTTTATTCGCCCTGCAGCAAGGTATTCATGGTGGTTTCGTCAGGGTCGTTATATCCGTTATATGCTGCGGGAGTTGAGTAGTTTATTCATTGGAACGTTCACCTTGACGCTTGTATGGGGTTTGTATCGTTTAGGGCAGGGTAAAGCAGAATTCCAGGCTTGGACTATGGCGGTCTGGAGTAACTCAGCCGTAGTTTTTTCTTTGCTGGTATTAGCTTTCTCGGCCTATCACAGCTTTACCTGGTTTATGCTAACCCCCAAGGCAATGCCGCTAAAGCTTGCCGGAAAACGGCTAAGTGCCTGGATAATTATCACTGCCCATTTTGGAGTGTGCTTACTGGCTTCAGTAATAGTTTGGGGCGCTTTTATATATGGGGGAGCTAGATGAGCAGGCAAGTTAAGACCCCACAACCTTCTAACAAGCCGGTTATTTGGGCATTATTTGCGGCCGGTGGGACAGTAACCGCTTTTTTGACCCCGGTACTGGTACTACTGATAGCTCTGGCAGTACCTACCGGGATTTTACCTGCAGAGTTGTTTGCTTATGAGCGCCTGGCGGCAATGCTTGATAACACTTTATTAAAAGTGATTATTTTTGTCGTGTTATTCCTCAGTTTATGGCATGCAGCTCACAGGCTGAGAATTACCGCTCATGACTTCGGCTTGCGTGCCGATGGTCTGGTGATGTGGCTGTTTTATACTCTGGCATTATTGGGCAGCGTAATCCTGTGGATTGGATTATTCACTTAATAGTTACCCACACATAGGAACTTGTATCTCGCTAGTACAGTACCCGGCAACGGATTGTAGCCGGAATAGCTTTCAAACCCGCCATTAGCTCGGCAATTTCAGCACTTTCTATATCCATAACTACATAGCCAATGCGGTCATTGGTTTGCAGGTATTGGGCCGAAATATTTACCCCATTATCAGAAAATACCTGGTTAATCTGTTGCAAGACTCCCGGCTCATTGTTGTGGATATGCAAAATTCTGCGGCTATCAGCATGATCGGGCATGGCCACTTCCGGAAAATTGACCGCTGAGAGGGTAGAGCCATTATCACTATATTTAATTAGTTTACCGGTAACCTCGCGAGCAATATTCTGCTGTGCTTCTCTGGTGCTACCGCCAATATGCGGGGTAAGAATTACGCTATCTATACCGCACAGTGGTGAGAGAAAATTTTCTTGATTGGATTTTGGCTCTACCGGAAAAACATCGATTGCTGCCCCCGCTAAATGGCCCGACTCAAGCGCAGTTTGTAGCGCCTCAATCTGTACTACTGTGCCCCGCGCCAGATTCAAAAGGAAGCTGCCTTTTTGCATTTGTTGCAGCTCTTTCTCACCAAACATCTTATAGGTGGCATCAGTTTGTGGTACATGCAAACTAACCACATCACTTATAGATAATAACTGCTCTAGATAACTAACCGGA
>CAZEFU010000021.1:0-12655 GCA_964511515.1 uncultured Wenzhouxiangellaceae bacterium | reverse complement strand
GAAGATCAGAATGATCAGGTGCTGGCAGATGCTGCTGATGTGGTTGGCTATCCTTTATTGATCAAGGCAGTTGCCGGTGGTGGCGGCAAAGGCATGCGTATTTGTGCAGCGGCAGCAGAATTTACTGAAGCCCTGGCAGCAACTCGCCGGGAAGCCCTGCGGGCATTTGCCGATGACCGGGTTATTCTGGAACGTTACATTGAAAACCCGCGGCATATTGAAATCCAGGTTTTTGCCGATAAGCACGGCAATGTTGTGCATTTATTTGAACGCGACTGCTCCAGCCAACGCCGCTACCAAAAGGTAATTGAAGAAACCCCTGCCCCTAACTTAAGCGCGGCTACCAAAGATGCCATGTATAAAGCTGCCATAGAGTCAGCAAGGGCTGTGAACTATGTGGGCGCTGGCACCATCGAATTTATTATGGCCCAGAATGAAGAATTCTGGTTTATGGAAATGAATACTCGGCTCCAGGTTGAGCATCCAGTTACCGAAATGCTTACTGGGGTAGACCTGGTTGAGTGGCAAATCCTGGTTGCGGCGGGCAACAAGCTGCCACTAGAACAAGCCGCAACCAAAGCTAGCGGGCATGCCCTAGAAGTAAGGCTTTACGCCGAAGACCCTAAAACCGGCTTCCTCCCTTCTGCGGGCATTATCCAAAAACTAGTACTACCAGCTACAAATAATGACATCCGCTGCGACTCTGGAGTTATCAGTGGTGACCGAATCGGCGTGCACTATGACCCAATGATTGCCAAGCTGATAGTACATGCCGAGAATCGCGATGCGGCAATTAGCAAAATGCAATCTGTATTAATGCACAGCTGGGTATGTGGCTTGGGCAACAATCTGGATTTTCTCCAGCGTTTGCTCAATTGCCAAGAATTTAAATCTGGCAACATGCATACCGCATGGATAGATAAAAACTTAGCGCAATTATTACCAGATGCAGAGCAAAGTGAGCAATTACTGCTTACTGCTGCTGCCATCTTTTGCCAACAGGACCTAAACAACACCCAAACAAACTCCGTTTGGTCAAGCACCGATTCCTGGCGAATAAATTCTCGCGCCCAGCGACGCTTAGTTCTAAAACATGGCAATGAGATAACTGAATTATCTGCCTCAGGCAATAATGGCAACTATACATTTGACCACACTGATAAACCGTTAAGAATAAAGGTTTGTGCACAGAGCAAGCAAACAGAATTCCTGGAAATAGAATACTGTGAGCAAGGTGATAAACAACAGTTCACCCTGTTTAGTTATCAAAATTATTTTTCTCTGGTAAGTAATAACTCCAGAATTTCTGTGCTAAAACTAAACTGGCTGCCAAGCGGTAATGCAGACCTTGGCGGCAATGAAAACATTCTTGCCCCAATGCCAGGAAATATCATCGAAATACGGGTTAAACCCGGCGATAAGGTCAGCAAGGGCGATGTTTTGGCAATAATGGAAGCCATGAAGATGGAACTGTCACTGCGAGCAGAAATAAACGGCGTAGTTGTCTCTATTACTGACCAGGCAGATGGCTTTGTTGATGCCGACACAGTACTGGTTAAATTGAGCGCCGCGGAGACTGGTAAATGAATTACCCCGATAAAGTAAGCATTGTTGAAGTCGGCCTGCGTGATGGCTTGCAAAATGAAAGCCAAATTATTCCGATGGAGGTCAAGCAATCGTTGCTGCACAGGCTAGAACGCTGCGGCCTACAAGTAATTGAGTTAACCGGTTTCGTACATCCCTTGTGGGTACCGCAACTGGCCGATGCTGAAAAAATGCTGGCTGCACTCAAACCCAAAGATGGCATTCGTTACCCGGTATTGGTGCCTAATCAAACTGGAATGGAACGAGCACTTGCCGCAGGCGCCACCGAAATTGCCCTGTTTACTGCAGCCTCTGAAGCATTTAACCAAAAGAACATTAACTGCAGCATTGAAGAATCATTACAGCGTTTTGAGCCAGTTATGGAAATGGCACGCGAGCGTAATATGCGGGTTCGGGGCTATGTCTCAACCGTGCTTGGCTGTCCTATACAGGGCGATGTGCCACTAGCTGAGGTTGTTAGAGTCAGTGAACGCCTATACCAACTTGGCTGTAATGAAATATCTCTGGGCGACACCATTGGCATTGGCACCCCACTGCAAGCAAAGCAAATGCTGGCTGCCGTGGCTGCGAGTATCCCGGTAACTAAACTAGCAGTGCATTTCCACGATACCAGAGGACAGGCATTAGCAAATATCCTGGCCTGCCTGGAGCTCGGTGTTGCCACCGTAGATTCAAGCGTAGCCGGCCTCGGTGGCTGCCCCTACGCCCCCGGTGCTACCGGCAATGTTGCCAGCGAAGATGTAGCCTATATGCTCGCAGGAATGGGCATCGAAACAGGAATTAACCTGGAGTCACTAGTAGCAGCCGGCCGTTTCATCTCCGGCGCACTAGGCCGCAGCAACGGTAGCGCCGTAGGCCGCGCCTGGAAGTAGGGTCAGAGTAAAGTGCCAGAGTAAATTTGTTAAAATACGACTAATAGACCAATTATTTTCGAGCGAAATGATGAATTGTAAGAACTCACAATTCATCTCTCTACAGCCTAACAAAACAAGATTAATTTAATGAGTATCAATCTATGAACCAACAAATCAAAGCAATTATTACCGGTGGTGCCTCGGGCCTTGGATACGCAGTTGCCCAGCGCATCATCAATGACGGCGGACGGGTATGTCTTTTTGATATTAACGATGAACGCGGCCAACAAGCAGTTGCAGAACTTGGTGAAAACTCAAGCTTTGTCAACACCGATGTTAGCTCAGAGGAGAATGTCCAGAAGGCAGTTACTATTGCCAGAAGCAATATGCAGTCAGTTAATGTATTGATGAATTGCGCTGGCATCCTCGGTTCTGGTCGAGTATTGGGTCGCGAGGCACCCATGCCACTGGAAAATTTCCGCCGCACCATTGAAGTAAATTTAATCGGCAGTTTTAATGTCGCCAAAAGCACAGCTGCCGTAATGGCAGAAAACGAAGCTGGTGTAGATGGCGAACGCGGGGTTATTATTAATACCGCATCGGTGGCTGCCTATGAAGGGCAAATTGGCCAAGCTGCATATTCAGCTTCCAAAGGCGGAATTGTTGGCATGACCTTGCCGATGGCACGAGAATTTACCCGCTTTGGCATTCGTGTCATGACTATCGCCCCCGGAGTTTTCCATACGCCAATGGTTGATGGCATGCCACAACAGGTTCAAGATGCACTGGGTGCTGCTGTACCCTTCCCTAGTCGTTTGGGCAAATCAGTAGAATTTGCCGATCTAGCTATGCATATAATCAGCAATTCATACCTTAACGGTAGTACCATACGCCTCGATGGCGCAATCCGCTTAACTGCAAAATAATCAAGGCAAACTAATGAGCTCACATACTTTCGCAGAAATCAGAACCCATATAGAAGCCAGCAACACTCTGGTACACGAAGAACCATTCCTTATTGGCTTTGAATATAAAGCAGATGGATCAGACCGCCGTCAAAGCATTTTCCTAGCTGAAATAAAAGATGACGACGGGCATCGGTATTTAAGAATTGAAACCACGGTTATTCCTCTAGCGCATTATGATGCAGAAAAATGCCTACGAATTAATCAAATTCTTAGAATTGGATATCTTGCTGTTGGTGATCTGGCGGATACGCCATATATAAAAATGTGCCATAACCTGTCCTATGCAAACCTTAATCTGACAGAACTAGATACCGTTATCGACTATCTGGCCCCAATGGCAGATGACTTTGAGAATCAGTTTGAAGGCGGTGCAGATATTTCATGAGTTTTAATCCACCTCCATATATCTGGCATAACGGCAAAATCATTGATTGGGCCGATGCCAAAGTTCATGTACTAACCCATGCCCTGCATTATGGCTCCAGCGTATTCGAAGGCATCCGTGTTTATAGCACCCCAAAGGGACCAGCTGTATTTCGCCTGCGCGATCATATTGAACGCTTGTTTGATTCAGCCAAAATCTACCGGATGGATATTCCCTGGTCTGTAGATGAAATTATCGAAGCCTGCAAGCAACTAGTAAAAAAGAACCAATTAGAAAGCGCCTATATTCGGCCACTAATGTTCCGCGGCTACGGTAATCTCGGCCTGGTTCCGGGGCAAGATATTAAAACCGAAGGCTCAATTGCCACCTTGAGCTGGGGCACTTATTTAGGGGAGAAAGTTCTGGAAGAAGGAGTTGATGCCTGCATCTCCAGCTGGACCCGATTAGCCCCAAATACCATCCCGGCAATGTCCAAAGCCGGAGGCAACTACCTTTCCGGCCAACTGATCGGCATGGAAGCTCGACGCTTGGGATTCCACGAAGGCATCGGCCTGGCAGTTGATGGAACTCTCAGCGAGGGCGCTGGAGAAAATCTATTCGTGATTCGTGATTCAAAAATCTACACCCCACCACAATCAGCGTCAATATTAAGCGGCATTACCCGCGACAGTATTTTCAAACTTGCTACAGAAATGGGTATCGAGATTATCGAGCAAGCCCTACCCCGCGAGATGCTATACCTGGCCGATGAAGCATTCTTTACCGGCACCGCAGTTGAGGTAACACCTATTCGCTCAGTTGACCGAATAGAATTAAAACATGCCGGCAGAGGCCAAATTACCGAAAAACTCCAGTCAGCATTCTTTGGGTTGTTTAATGGACAAACTGAAGACCAGTGGGACTGGTTGGATTATGTCGAAGATTAGGTTTTGCGAATCTAGTAGACTTTAATAATCCCGCTGTATCATCCGCTCAGCAAGATACCTGAGTAAGTCAGCCGAATCGCCAAAGTGCTTCAAAGAAATTATTGCACGCTCGTATAACTGCCCTACTCTTACATGGGCTTCCTCAATACCAAACTGTGCTGGCCATGCGGCCTTATCAAGCCCTGCATCTGAGCCTTGGGGTTTACCCAGCACTTCAGTATCACCAGTAATATCGAGAACATCATCACGGATCTGGAAGGCTAGGCCGATTGCTTCAGCAAACTCTGCCAGAGCCTGGCACTGTGATTCGGGCAGGTTTTCAACATAAACTGTGGGTAATAATACGCTGGCACGAATCAGCGCTCCGGTTTTTAGTTGCAGCATTTGCTCAAGTTCATCTTTTGAGGGTGAATAACCCTCAAAGGCCAGATCTAAAGACTGGCCCTTAACCATATCCAGGGCAGCTTTAGAGATAATTTGCAGCGATTGACTGATACAGCTTGTCGCAACCCCGGTTTGATTTGCCAGCAGATTAAACGCTTGCGCCTGCAAGGAGTCACCGGCCAGAATAGCGCTTGCCTCATTAAAAGCCCGATGAACTGTTGGCTGACCCCGACGCAGATCATCATCATCCATCGCTGGTAAATCATCATGAATTAGCGAATAACAATGGATCAACTCAACTGCCAATGCTGGCTGCTCAAGCAGTGCATCATTCACACCCAAAGCCCTGCCAGCAGCATATACCAGTAAGGGACGCAGGCGTTTGCCAGGACTTAAAGCGGCATAGCGAACAGCATTTTGCAGAGAATGTAAGTCATTATCTGGCTCAGCACTGGGAAACAACTTATCCAGCAGAGTGTTGATTGTTTTGGCGTATTGACTATTTAGTTTATCTAAAGACATGCAATGATCTTATTTGGATTGTGGTTATTTTACCTGTGAATAGGCTGGTTCACAGAAAAACAATAGAACTATTATGTAAATTAGTAGGTGAATTTGTGCAGTCAACGCTTCAACTCAACCCTCAGTTATTGTACTTTGTGGTATTATTTTATATCAATCAAGAATTCCACATATGAAGAGAGGTACAAAATGAAAAGCAACCATCTATTAGCCACACTGTTAATTACCGCAGTAGCTGCTACCCACTCACCAGCTGCGAATGCAGATTACACAATAAAATGCGAAAGCCACAAAGATCGCTATAAAACTTGCTCGCTAAGAGAGTCTGGTTATGTTCGTATTGAGCGCCAGATATCAAAAGCAAGCTGTAGAAAAGGCCGTGACTGGGATTTCAATCGCCGTGAAATATGGGTTGATAATAACTGTAAAGCTAAATTCACAGTTGAAAGAAAGTACAACAACTACAATTACTACAACGATAACCGCAAGCGCAAGCATAAAAGCGACAACGATGCAGGCAAGGCTATCGCCGCAGTAGCTGGCATTGCCATTCTAGGTGCCCTGTTAAATGGCAAAGACAGTGACAATTACAGCACCAAATATGACTCAGAAAACTACTATGGGAGCCGCCATTCATCGTATGTTCCTGGTTGGGCCGTTGGTAAATTCCGTGGCTACAACAACGAATATGGTGTAGAGGTAAGCATGAAAATAGATTCAGATGGTCGGATCAGCGCTGTGACCAATGGTGAGAGTATTTATGGATATTATAATGATTCCGGTGTGCACTTTGGTGGCATGACTTTTGATATTTCGCGTACTCCACAAGGCTTTGAGACGCGCCAGCATGGTGATTACCGGAATACTGTGCGTTATCACCGCGTACGCTAGATTCCACAGACCCATTAAAAAACCCGTCGATTGCCGGGTTTTTTTTGATTATCGTTACTACCTTACTTCGGCTTTCTAAATTTCAAAGTCCAACGATCAGTATTACCAGTTACAGATTTCCTACCTACTTCAAAGCGTAGTTCATCATCAGGCCGGTAGTGCAGGCTTGAGCTATCTTCTAAAACAAATCCAGATTTCTGAATTTCCAAAATAGCAGTTACCGGATCAAAACGCCTGGCATTCTCAGGATTATCACCTTCCATATGCCGCTGGGTATGATCTACGAGCGCATAAACGCCACCTGGCTTGAGCGCAGCAAACGCCGCTTTATTCATTGCCATTCTTCCTTCACGATTGAAATTATGATAATTACGGAAAGTTAAAACCATATCTACATTATTTACACCAAGCTCTGATACCTCAAGAAAATACAAACGAGCACCAGGCTTTTTACCCATTTTAGCGTCAGCTGCCAGAACCGAAACTTTAGTGAGCCCATCTTTATCCAACAGGTTTTTCTCAATATTACCAGTACCTAGAGCAGTATAGAGTTTACCGTTATCGGCCAGTATCGGTGCTAATAGCTTGGTATACCAACCACCACCTGGGATTAGCTCTACTACCGTCATATTATCGCGCAAACCGAAAAACTCTAAAGTGGCGGCAGGCTTGCGATTACGATCACGCTTGGTATCTGACTCGCCACGAATTGGGGCTTGCAGCGCAGTTTTCAGCTTTTCACTAACAACATCAAACTCATTAGCGAAACTATCACTGCTGTTAAAGCCTAAAAACAGAACCGGGATAAGTAGTACTTTAGAAAAAATCTTCATTGAAAAACTCCTTAATTAGACTGCCGTAATTCGAATCACGGACACAATTGTATTTGCTCTGCTTATAATAACAGCAACGCGGCTCCAGTAACATAGCTATACTATAGTCGTGTTTATATGTAGGGCTTAGGGTGAAAAATAAAAAACTCTAATACTCACAACATGGATGTACGATTAACAGCTAGTAAATTTATAACGCAAGGCATTAAATTATGTTAAAAATATCACTAATTTTAATATTTACAATATTGCCAAATATTTCATTTTCTCAGAATGATGTGAGTAGAAATCCTCTACCTAATCCACAACCACTAGCCATTACGATTATCCCCAACGTCAGGGCTGAGAAACCTATAGAAATTTCAACATTTGCCATCTCTAGTGAAATTTATGGAAATCTATCACAAACGACCTTAACAATTAGTTTCTATAACCCCAATGACAGAAATATTTCTGCTGATTTCGTATTCCCTATTCCAGCAAATTCATCCTTGAATGGTTATTCCCTAGATGTAGATGGTGTAATGGTTGATGGAGTGGCAGTTGAAAAAAATAAAGCGCGAGTGACGTTTGAGAAAATTGTAAGACAAGGGATTGATCCTGGATTGGTAGAAAAAATTGATGGCAACATATTTAAGACACGAATATTCCCACTGGTTGCCAAGCAAAGCAGAACTATTAAAATTAAATTCTCTACAGTATTGAGTCAAAATATTGATAGTTATAATTATCAGATTCCGCTAATGACAAACCAGTTGGTTAAAGACTTTAGTATGAAGATTTCCGCATCACATACAAAACTTAAGCCGATCATTACAAATAGTCAATTTGGTGATCTAGATTTTAGCAAGTGGCAAAATAAATTTGTAACTGAATTCAAAAGGAATGATTTCAGCATTGAGAAGCCTTTAACCATAGAGGTCCCAAAACTAGAAACCAACCTGACTATTGTAGGCAAAAGCCCAAATGATGAATATCATTTTTCAACCAACCCAAATATAAAGAGTAAACTAGATAAGCATCTTAAACCATTCCCACAAACTGAAATCAAACAGATTCAAATAGTTTGGGATGCCTCTCACTCTCGATTTGGAGCAAATCATGACCTTGAGTTGGATTTTCTAACTGAATTTTTTAACCAGCATAAAAATGTTACGGTTGAACTATATTTATTACGCAATACAATTAAATTTGTCAATAACTTTCAAATAAAAAATGGGCAATGGGCAAAGTTAAAACTATTCTTATCAAATATTGATTATGATGGTGCTACGAACTTATCCCAATTAAGCGCACTTGCGCATAAAAACGATAACGATACTATTTTATTTTTTACCGATGGATTACATACTTTTTCCAGCAAAGAAACCATCAAAACTTCTAATTCTCTCTATATTTTTAATAGTAATCTAGCTGGCAATAAAGCCTATAGTCAACAACTGGCTCAAGAAAACGGTGGTCAATCATTTCAGTTGTTAAAGAACACAAATCTACGTGAAATTGCGCAACTGGTCGGCAAACAAATACCGCAATTGCTATCAATTGACATTAAAGAGGGAGAAGTAAGTAACTTACCCAAGTTACCACGGACCATAAATCTTAATAACGTAGAACCAATTACCGCACAATTATTGTCTAATAATGCATCACTTACACTGAATTATGGCTATGAAGGTATAATCGTGGAAAGGGTACAAATAGAAGTTTCTCGTAAAAATGCACTGGATACTAATTTAATAGAATTAATATCAGCTCAGCAAAGATTAGACTATTTACAAATAAACAGCAAAGAAAACAAACAAAAAATACTTGCCCTAAGCCAACGCTATAATTTGGTTAGTGACTTTACCTCGCTTATTGTTTTAGAAAGCCTACAGCAGTATGTAGAACACAAAATAGCCCCGCCCCGATCTATGCCAGAAATGCGTAATGACTACTTTGTACAAATCAAACAACAGAAAAAAGATAGACAACAACATGAAGAGGATAAAATTCAGCAGGTACTTGCCATGTGGGAACAACGCAAGACTTGGTGGAACAAAACTTTTCCGTTAATTACCAAAACCCTAGCTAACAAAATTCCACAGCCTGAAACAATAGAAGAACAAGAGGAACTCGATAGTGTAATGGTATCCGGTTCAAGATATCAAGGTGAAGCTGCTTTAACTGATGCTACGGCACCAGCACTAGCACTTGAGAGAAAAAACAAAAAAACAAATACATCGGTTTCTGCCTCTGTGAAAATCAACGAGTGGGATCCAGACACTCCATACTTAAAATCCCTGAAAGAAACTAACAAATCCGCAAGGCTCTCGAAATATTACCAATTAAAAAAACATTACTTCAACTCCCCTGCTTTCTATTTTGATAGCGCTAACTTTTTCTTTGCTAATGAGCAAACTGACATTGGCTTACAAGTATTATCCAATATTGCCGAGTTAAATATTCAGGATAGTAGGTTGTTGCGCACTATGGCAATGAAACTTAAAGAGCAAAATTACATCGACTTAAGCATTCAAACATATCGCAAAGTTTTAATAGATAGACCTGAAGAACCACAGTCTTTCAGAGATTTAGCCCTAGCCCTAGAGCAAAGAGCAACAAAAGCGGATTATCAAGAAGCAATAGAGCTTCTGTATAAAGTGATTACGACTAAATGGGATAGATTTCATGGTATTGAGATAACTGTTTTGATGGAGCTAAATCATTTATTGCCCATAATTAAAACTTATAATATTGACTATCAATTTATTGATGAACGATTTATTACTCTACTTGATGTAGACCTAAGGATTGTGCTTAGTTGGGACAGTGATATGACTGACATTGACTTATGGGTAATTGAGCCCAGTGGCGAAAAAGTAACCTACAGCAAAACATTATCCACCGTAGGCGGTATGTTTCATCAAGACTTTACCGGTGGCTATGGCCCTGAAGAATATTTGCTTAAAAAAGCTCCAGCTGGCGACTACACCATCAAGGTACATTTCTATGGAAATAATTCTCCAGAACTAACAGGGGCCACAAACTTATATTTGGATATTTTTACCAATTACAGTAGAGAATCCCAGAAAAAACAAACACTAAGCCTACGCTTGGAAAGGGCCAGTGATGATTACTTAGTAGGAACAGTAAAAATACCAAACTATAGCGAAAACCAGCCATAGTGGCCTATGAATCAGGCTAACAATGGGGGGATTACCGAGCACACGAATAACATGATCACTTAAAGCGCTAGCCTGGATCAACGAGTCTGTATAAAGCGGAATTAACTACCACTGAGTTAATGAGAATGACCATTCGGCAACTGATCATACGCAAAGGACTTCCTTTTGAAGCTACAATATATAATATTGAAGCACTGTAATTTTTAGAGGAAGTTAAAAGCCCTACCGAAAGCTTTACTTTCACAAATGCTAAAGCAGTTTACCCCATGCATTATCTGGGAATCGGGAGGACTATCGTGAATACCATATAAAGCCGGGCTGGTATTAATTTATTCCTGGAAAATGATGAATAGGGATTTTTTACAAAATCGGCACTCATTCTAACCTTTCCTGAACAATAAGTAATCCGTATTTGACTAGTATGCACAATAAACCTACAAGCGCCATTGCCCATCCGAACATTGCCCTGATTAAATATTGGGGCAAACGGAACAAGGCACTCAATCTTCCGGCAACTCACTCACTCTCAATCACTCTGAATACTCTGGTTACCACTACCTCGGTAAGTTTTCTTGAAGACTTGTCAGCTGACCAAGTGAATGTCGAACACCAGCCCGCCGATGTGAACTTTAGCCAGCGGGTTAGTACCTGCCTGTCCCAATTTAGAACACTTAGCAATACTCGTTTGTTTGCCAAGGTTGATACCAGTAACAATTTTCCAACCGCGGCCGGACTGGCATCTTCTGCCTCTGGTTTTGCGGCTCTGGTTACCGCCGCTAATGCAGCTCTGGGTTCACCTCTGGATACCCGTATGCTGGCACTACTTGCCAGACAGGCATCGGGTTCAGCAGGCCGCTCTTTATTCGGTGGTTATGCCATCCAACACCGGGGTGAAACTAACAATGGCAGTGATAGCTTTGCCGAACAGCTATGGCCAGCTAAACATTGGCCACTAGAGGTGGTTATTGCCATTACTTCCACCGCGAAAAAGAGGATAGGCTCTTCTGCAGGGATGCTTCATTGTGCCAAGACATCACCATATTGGGGTAACTGGGTAGAGCAATCAGATACTGATATCAGCTCTGCAAAAGCTGCAATTGAAGCTCGGGATTTTGCCGCCTTAGCAGACATATCCGAGGCATCCTGCCTGGCTATGCATGCAGTGATGCAAGCCTCCAGGCCCTGGCTACTTTATTGGAATGCAGCCACTGTTGAGTTGATACATGCAGTAAGGTCTATGCGCGGTGCTGGTTTGGCAGTTTTCTTTACTATTGATGCAGGGCCGCAGCTCAAAGCTGTGTGCCTGCCTGAAGATGCCGCTGCAGTAGAAGCACAACTAACCTCCGTCGCTGGGGTTAAACGCACAATTCGTTGCCAACTGGGTACTGGCGCACGGGTGACTAGCTAATGCCCAGAGCAGTTATCGAGACTGCTTATAGCGCGCCTGGCAAGCTGGTACTCATAGGCGAATATGCAGTTACTCAGGGTCTACCGGCATTGTCTCTGGCAATTAACCGCAGGGCTTTAGCCCGACGGCGGGAATCCGCTGAACAAGCGCATTGCCTGTTCACCAGCCTGGAACCGCTAACTGGCTACAAGTTCGAACTTAATAAGGGTTATTTTAACTGGCAAGAAGCCCCTCCGGAAACCATACGCAGTTTCGTAGAATTACTGCCTTGGCAAGAAACTCATGGAGAAACCCGTGGAATTGAACTCAGCTTGAATACAGATCAATTCTACCTGCCGGGATCAAACCAAAAACTAGGGCTTGGCTCAAGTGCTGCCCTGATGCTGGCCGCAACATCCGCCCTAGGCGGTAATTATGCTCTTGCCTGTAGCCAACACCGGCAGCTTCAAGGCCAGCTTGGCAGTGGTATTGACCTGGCAAGTTCTTACAACGGCGGTATGATCTGCTTTGAGCGGCAGCAAATCAGCCCAATGCAATTACCAGCAGATTTCTGTTGGCGTGCAGTATGGACTGGGAACAGCGCCCAAACCAGTCAGTTCATAAAGGCATTTCAGCTTTGGGTCGAGACCCAGCCAGAGCAATGGAAAAAACAACGGGAATTTGCTGCCATACTTATAGCGGCAGCCATTACCGCCTGTGGCGCTGGTGACAG
>CAZEFU010000020.1:0-12715 GCA_964511515.1 uncultured Wenzhouxiangellaceae bacterium | reverse complement strand
AACCCAGCACCTGCAAAAGAGGCGTTAGAGTTTAGAGGGTATTGCCCAACCTGTAATTTTGTACAACCGACTTCATCAGCCGTTGGCACTATTACCCAGACCTACAGCTCTGCAAGCGCAGGCTCGCAGATACTGGATTTCACTCTGCTGGCACCAAATAACTCGGTATTTGACCGAACAATGGATGTGTTCCGCTTGAGTGGTACGATTGAGTGCCAGTAGGGTCTAAACACTAGGTGCGTTTGCTTGCGGCTTAACGACACCCTGCAAGAAGCCTTTGTTAGCCGCGGTATCGTTAAATAATGCGACAAATTGAGCTTAGTAGTCTCTATGCTTGATACCAATGGTCTAAATCTAATGACGGGTGGTTTTCCTTGGTTAAACTTATCGATTAACCTATGGCATCGCAAAGGCTGGCTGGGGAGAAAGCCTTTAAGTTAGTAACGATTAGTCCATGGAGGGAACCCAATGAGAACACTTCTCATTATTGTCATTGCAAGTTTCGTATTACCCGCATTTGCACAAACATATATACCGCCAATAGGAATACCAACCCCTGAATTTGGTATTAATGAATCACATATGATGTATGTGAATTCACAGTACGAATATGGCAATGGACTAGAGGATTATAAAGATGCTGGTAATGGGCCATATACCCATTATGTAGATAACAGCGTTAGCTGCACCAACACGAACAACAGTTATGGTACCAGTACTAACCCACGTTGCACTTTGCCAAAAACACCCGGTATTTATGCTGCCGGCAGTGTAGTAGAAATTCACGGTGGCCCTTATAACTACGGCGGCTTTCAAAACATCATTGCTAATGGTACAGCATCAAACCCTGTCTTCTTCCGAGGGATAAATAATGCCAATGGAAACAGAGTTCAGTATATAAACACAAATTTACGAGTTGCTGGTGAATATATGGTTATAGAAAACCTGGAGCTCTATAGTCGAAGTGGAATACGTATAAACCCAAACTGGGATGCGCAAAACCGCAGCAGTTATATCTCACTGAGGAACAGTGAAGTACATAAACCAATTGATGAAATAGGCAATGGCAACGGGGTTCAAGCAGGTGGAAATAATATTGTCATTTATGATAATGAGATTCATCACCAAGTTCGTTCTGATATTGCAGATGCTCATGGAATTGTTGTCACTACGGGCGCAAATAGTGTTTGGATACTTGAAAACAATATTCATAATAATGGTGGAAATGGTATACAGGCTTGTCATAATTGCAACCCCGCCCCAAGGTACATATACATTGGCAAGAACACCATACATGATGATAGAGAGTTAGGAATTGGCTTAAAGTATGCAGAAGATGTTGTTATCTCACAAAATAGAATATGGGGCTATAACTATTCTGATACGGCCACGCCATGTGGGATAGTTGTAGGTGCTGCAGGTGCTACTACCCGTGTATGGATGATATTTAATGAAATATTTGATAGCAGACTTGGAATACGAATAGAAGAAACCCCAACAGATGTGTGGATTATAGGAAATGTAATTTATGACATCAGTGGTGTTGGTGTAAATCTTGAGAAAAATGCGCTGGATGTATATGTTTTAAATAATACATTTGACAATGTAGGCGAAGGTATCAATCAATCAGGAAGGCGGTTTTTCTTGCTGAAAGCATACAATAATATATTCTCAAATGTTGCCACTTACCCTTTTTATCTCCAGCACATAGACGTATCAAGTGTTTCTACAGCATCAAATAATTTAGTTTTCCAGAATGGCAGTTCCTTTCCTATTTATTGGAGACCAACAAACGGTAATTACACAACAACTGCCGATTTAAGTGATTTTTCTGGTGGTATAAACAACATTGTATCTGACCCTGATTTTCTATCGCCAGCGTACGAAATAGGGGCCAACTCAGCTGCTATTAATGCTGGCAGCAATACTGGCGATGCGATATTTCCCTACACTCAATTTGAAGATCTTTATGATGGGATTAACATCCGTTTTGACTTCAATGGAGTGGCTCGTCCCTTGAATTCTGATTGGGATATAGACGCATTTGAATTTAATTCTGAGTTGATCTTATCTGATGGCTTTGAATAATTATTAAGTTGGGACCGGGATCATGAATAATAGACCTGCGAAATTTATCATATTTATACTTGTATTGGCATTTAGTGCACAATTATTAGCGCGATCATATCTATCTCCAACAAAAGCTCTAGTCTCAGAGCCAGTATCTGTGCTCACAGCAAATAATTTTTGCGGTGCACAAACTGGTACTGTTGTTGCAATAGATTTTGACTTCGTTACACCAGTAAATGTGGGTAAATATATTACTTTATCCGCCACCTCAAATCTGGTCGAATACAATATTCATAGTTCAGATGATGCTCCAAACATTAATTGGTCGCGCCGCTATAAGGCCTATAAGTATGGTGATGGTGGTGGCGCCGTGGATGCTTGGGGCTTAAATAGTATTCCAGCCAATGGTACGCTGTACGAAAATACTGTTGCACTGATTGCTGGATCTATAATTAACGATCCAGATGATTTATTTTATGTACCCAACTTGGGTTATTCTGGCGAGGACTCATTCACCTATTGTGCAACTGATTCAAGCGGGCAATCAAACATAGCTGCTGTGAATATAACCATAGCTAATACTGCCCAATACCCCATGCCGTATGGCATTCCAAACCCTGGTTTTGGGATTGACGAAACTCCACCAGAAGACCCCCCAGAGTGGCCCGGAAATGAACGAGCTGGCTATTATTATGTCGATTCTGATAGTGCTCAATGCGACAATGCCAGTGATTTCGGATACCCTGATGTGCCGCGTTGTTCCATTCCTGTTACGGGCGCTTCAGTAGTCGCTGGCGGTAAAATGGTCTTGGCAGCATCCACACAGGGTTATCAATTAAGAGATAGCTCTTGGCAACTGATTAATTTTGAAGGCGTGCCTGGAAATGCTGCCTGGTTAGTTGGGGATGAGGTTGGTCCAACAAAGCCTGCAATTACGCTACATCCTGATCGTGCAGACACAGGTACAGCATTACGCATCACAGGCGGCTATCTCCGCATATCCGGAGTCGTTTTCGATGGCGCTACTGTTAACCATCGTGGCGGTGATGTTGATGAAGTTGTGGTGCGGCATTCGGAATTTAAAAACAGCCCAGCTTCTGGCGGTGGTGGTAATACAGTCGGCTTGTCAACTGCTGGAAATGGCGTATTGGCTTTTAATGTTTATGCCCATGACAATGGTCGGGTTGAATCTGTTGGCTTATCAGTAGAACGAGATATTCACGCATTTGTGGGTACAAATCAAACAGGTTTTTGGATTCTTGATAGCCGCTGTGATGAAAACGCAGGCGATTGTATTCAGTTGACCAATAACAACAGCACTGCGAATGTCTATGTTGGGCGCCTGGTAGCTCACAGTGATGGTGAAAACTGTATTGATATTAAAGACTTCAATCGTGTGGTTGTAAGTGAGTCCGATTGCTGGGATATACGCCGTGTAATATATGGTAATGGCGGTGGTAACGCGCAAAACTTTTATGTAAACGACGAAGGCTTTCAGCAAAATTATGTCTATTTTCTCAACAATAGATCCTGGGATACTGGCGGCACTAATTTTGCCTCATCAAATGTTGGTGGTCGAGTGTATTTTATTGGCAACATCTCTTTTGCTTCACCAGTGGCAAGTGGTTTTAATTCAGGAGGTGGTGGCGGGTCTCGTCATGTGTATTTTAATACCTTTACTGGGAGCGAAACAGGAATTTTCCATTACGGTAGTGGATCATCTCAAGATCGTTACATAGTGGGTAATCTCATTGATGGTGCATCGCTTTACCAAACAAGGCTACAGTCAACAACAAATGTGATAAACATGCTTGATTATAATTATTATACTGATATTGGTGATTTTGCCAGTGGAGGGAGCAGTCCAATTACTCATGATGGGATCGCTGTTTTTAATTCTGTCTTCGGCTTCGAGACAAATGGTGCAGAAGGTATATCGGCAAATTATGTAGATGAATCTGTGTATGATTTCAGGATAACTGATGCATCAGATGTGAACAATAAACTAGCTCTTAATATTGTTAGCTCCCTGCCGTTGCTTCCTGCCCTTTTCAACGATTTATCAATATCCGAACTAAAGGACCGCGCTGGAACTGTTCGTCCGCAAAACTCCGCTTGGGATATTGGAGCTTTTGAGTCTGCAACGGGATTAATATTTAATGATGGCTTTGAATAACATGGTAATTTGGCGCAAGAATGAAAACCACATTATTACTGCAGTTATGAAGCTAATAATGACTACTAAAGAGATTTGAGATGAGTAAGCTACAGAATATTGTATTGTTATGCATATTTGTATCTATTCTAAACAGCAATGATGTGCAGTCGGCTCCGATTATTATCGATAACGAAGACCCGGAAATAAGCAGAAGTAGTGGTTGGTCATTCGCAACAGCTGCACAAGATCACTTTGGAGCAAATTCGAGATTTGCATCTGTTGGAGGGGATATCAACACCTACCGCTTTACTCCTGATATACCAGTTAGCGGTGAATTCGATGTATTTGCCTGGAATTCTTGTTTCAATCCCAGAGCAACTAATGTGCCTCACCGTATTGTCCATGATTTAGGCGAGACAATTGTTTCAGTAGATCAGGATTGTATTACAGGTAGTAGTAATGAATGGTTTGCAATTGGTACATATTTCTTCGACGCAGACTCTTCAGGATATGTGGAAATTTCGGATACAGGTTTAAGTTCGGGGAGTTATATTGGGGCTGATGCAATAATGTTTTCACCTGTCGGTGAAATAATACCTCCAGATCCTGATATTACACCACCTGCGGCTCCGGAGAATGTTGTTGCTAATCCAATAGCTGCCACACTTATTGCGCTTTCCTGGGATACAGCTTTTGATGATGTTGCTGTAACTCGATATGAAATATATCGTGATAATATTTTAATAACAGATGTTACTGCGACTTCTTATACTGATTCTGGTTTGTCCGCAAATACCCTATATGAGTATTACATCATAGCTTTTGACGCTGCTGGCAACCAATCAGGCTCATCAATCACAGCTTCTACAACAACCTTGATTTCTGGTGGCACATCTATCATTACGGACTTATTTGAAACTGCCTCACTTGATGCAAAATGGAATCTTTTTGGGGCAGAGCATTTAGCTTTGACAAATCCAATTACTTTGGAGAATGGGCAGTTAAAATTACGCAACACTTCAAGTATTCCCTGGTTTCATTCTGAGCGAAGTTTTTTGATGTATGTTAATTATATCGGTGAATTTGATATTCGAACAACAGTGCGCGTACGTCAATATACAGACCAAACACTGGAAACTACTAACGGATTTCGATTTGGAGGCATTATGGTTCGTAATCCGGGATTCGGTTACAAATTTTTGGTTGTCGGGCGTCGCGGTGGTAGTGGCAATCAAGTCGAAACTAAAAACACAACATTTCCAGGCGGGGGAGAGACTGGAATCTCTTCGCCACGTGGATTTAACACTCCTGATGGAACACAGTCATCGGAATTGCGTCTGGTTAGAGATAGCACTGGAACCATAACAGCATTTTCAAGGGCAATTGGTGCATCCACATGGACACCACGATCTTTCCCTTCTACTAATGAACCAGTTCTAGGGGGAGTTACCACTGACTCGGTACAAATTGGGCTGATTGTATATGCAGATGCTGGAAACCCTGATTTTGTAGGTATCTTTGACGAAATTATTAATACAGTTGTGGGCACTACAGAGCTTATATTTGATGATAGTTTCGAGTAATTTATTAATGGATTAAATATTATGCACAAACAGGCGAAGATAATATTAGGAATGATGATACTGGTATTTAATACCGAATTATTTGCACAGAATTATGTGCCTCCTATTGGAATTCCGTCACCAGAATTTGGTATCAATGAATCACATTTGATGTATGCAAACTCCCAGTATGATTTTGGTAATGGGCTTGAGAATTACAAGGATGCAGGTTATGGGCCGTATACACATTATGTAGATAATAGTATTAGCTGTACAGATTCAAGCAATAGCTTCGGCACTCAAGCCAACCCGCGCTGTAACCTTCCAAATTTAAGGGCTCTAGCTCCGGGTAGCGTTATTGAAATTCATGGCGGAATATACACTTCATCTCGCAACTGGGTAACCAGTAGCGGTACAGTTGATAAGCCAATATTTATTCGAGGTTATTCTAATCCGAATTATGTTATCCAGGATGATAGCGAAGGCAAGCCAATATTTGTACAGACATCTCCAAACCCAATGCCAGTTATTGAAAGAACCTTAAGAATTAGAGGTGCCTACATTATCATTGAGAACATAGATTTCAACAAAAATGATAGACGCGAAGGTGCTGTTGATATCAGACCAGACAGCGCTGATCCTATGGGAAATGTGCACCACATAGCAGTAAGGAATTCAGAAGCACAAAATTATGCGCACGCACACGGTGGAGCTGGTACTTTAATGGCAGCATCGGGATATGCAGATAATATCGTGTATGACATTGTGTTTTATAAAAACAATGTTCATGCCGATAATTCCTATTACGACTTTAACACCGATGGCGATGCTCCTAACCAATACCAGGATGACACTATGGGCATAGGAGTAGCTCCAAGATCAAATCGTGTCTGGATAGTAGATAATCATATTCATCACAATGCTGGCGATGCAGTAGGAACAGGTCATGATGCAAATTATACAACGAGCAATTATTATATCGGTCGTAATATTATGAACGATTGTGATGAGAATGCAGTTGATCTTAAAGAAGTAGAAAACTTTGTTGTTTCACAGAATACTATGTATGATTTTTATGGCGCATCGTTAGGATCTAATGGAGCGATCACAGTTGTACACTATGGTCCAGACGTCGCGCCTAAGAACACATGGTTTATATTTAACGAGATGTATAATGCCTCCGGTTCTGCTGTACAAGTAGGTGGGGTAGTACTCGATGATGTGTATTATGTTGGCAATGTTATTCATGATATTTTCAATAATACTGGCACTGCATATGCATTTATTTCATGGAGTAGTCGCAATATTTACATTGTAGGTAACACAATTTATCGTGCGGATAATGGTATTGTTTTCACTGGTGGTGATACTGCTCAGGCAAATATTGAAAATAATATATTTTCACAATTAAATACGCAAAATTATGTCATTTTGAATAATACTGCTTATGCAGACAGGGCAGTTATAAATAACAATTTATTCTATTCTGATGTGTTTTCTCCAGTTATTGAAGGTAATTCGGTCAACCATCAAACAACAGATCCGCTTTTTGAAGACCCTGACGATAATAACTTTCAACTTAAATTCACACCCATACCATCGCCCGCTATTGATAGTGGTATGGAGTCTTCTGTTTATCAAGTATTTCAGGAGAGGTTTGGTCTTGATATTAGAGTGGACTACAATGGTGTTCCACGACCAACATTAGGATCTGCTTGGGATATTGGAGCTTTTGAATTCGACGCAGAATCTATACTTGCAGATGGTTTTGAGTAACTAAGATATTGATTACTAACAGTCGGGCCAAGATATTACCAAGATAGTAAAAAGCCCCGAGAACGGGGCTTTTTGGGCTTTGAGCTTGTATCTTCTAAGACTTATTCTTCACGGACTAAATGGATATCAACTCTCAGCAGCGGATTGTTCCAGGTGTACACAGTAGGATCAAGATCACCCTGGCCATTTATGCCGTTACTAACATAGACATAGCCTTCAGCCATCCCTGCAGAAAATGGCTCACCACCACAAGTTGGGCCTGGAATGCTGGCACAAAGCTCGTCATTTTCTTCTGAACCGGCATCGTAGGCAGTGGCATACACAACTGCTCGGCTCCGCGGGAATCTGATGCTGTTGACTGCGGCGAAGGCGTCATTAGTAGGTAATAACATACCTGCCAAACTAAGCAGACGATTGTTGGCATTACTGCTGATCATAAAGGTCACTGATTCTCCAGCCCCCAATAGACCCCCGGTAGTCACGGTTTCAAGAACCGCTGGACTAGCATCCATAGCGCTTTGCAAAATGGATGTATCGCCACCTTCGGCAATTGCTGCAAGACCTTCACTGGCTTCTTCTCCAAGCGTGAACATGGCAGTGTTACGGTTGTGACTGACTGCTAGCAAAGGTGTGATGTTGATGCTACGGGTCAGGTTGGTAACTGTGACTTCGTAGGTTTTGGTGGTGTCCTCTGCCTGTACAGCGCCACTTACGGCGAGGGCAGCTACAATTATTGCTGTTTTGAATTTCATTTTTAGATCTCCTTGATTACAGGTTAGTCCAGCGGTATTTCATAAAGCTGGTGAATACTATTATCAGCACCAGGTTTCACACAGAAGTCACGGTAGGAGAATAATTTGCCTTTGTTAACTATATGAAAATTCAAGTTTATTTTTAAATTTAAAAATTATTGTGATACTTTCGTTAGAAGTCGGGTCTTTTGTGGTATCTAAATGAGGGAAATTCACTAATGAGATCGCGTAAAGTACTAGTTGTTGAAGACGAACTTGATATCGCTCGGTTAATCCGATTACATCTAGAAGATCTGGATTGCACGGTGGTTCTGGCTAGCGATGGTCACCAGGGCATGCAACAGGCCCTCAGAGAAGAATGGGATCTGGTGATGTTGGACCTTCGCCTGCCGGGTCCTGATGGTCTCTCAATATGTCGGCGCTTGCGCCGGGAGAAAGCCTATATACCAATACTTATGCTGACCTCTAAGTCCTCGGAGCTAGATCGAGTCTTGGGTCTGGAGCTGGGTGCGGATGATTATGTTACAAAACCATTTAGTGTGACCGAGCTTATGGCACGGGTGAAGGCCATCTTCCGCCGGGTTGAATCGGTTAGTAAACGCTACGGCCATGATAATGAAACAATCAGTATTGGTCCACTCTGTATTAATACCACCGGTCGTGAGCTTACGTTACATGGCCGTGCGGTAGTTCTTACCGCCAGGGAGTTCGATTTACTCTTACATTTCGTTCGCCACCCCGGGCAGGTATTTTCGCGTACCCAGTTGTTAGATAGCGTTTGGGGCTATGGGCATGATGGCTATGAACACACTGTAAATTCACATATCAACCGGCTACGCGCCAAGATCGAACAGACCCCGTCACAACCTGAATTTATAGTCACGGTCTGGGGTGTTGGCTATAAATTTGAAGTAAGTCAGGAAGTTAATAATCATGTCGCACAGCCTTCTGTAAGAACTGATAATGTAGTGGCGTTGCATTCATGAATACCCTGTTTGCAAAACTGTCACTAGCATTACTTGGGATTATATTGCTAGTAGGTAGTTCATTTTTCCTGCTTGAACGTTACAGTAACCGTAATTATTATGAGGAAATCACTCAGCGTCTGAACGCCTCTATTGCTATGTATGTAACTGGCGAGCGCCAGTTGATAAGGCAGGGTGTGGTTGATCAGGAATCACTGCTACAACTAGCTCAGCAGGCGATGATCATTAATCCAACCGTGGAGGTATATTTGCTGAATGCCCAGGGTCGAATTTTGGGGCATGGGATGCCACCGGAATCCATTCTGGCAAGTACTGTGGATCTGGGTCCGGTGCGAGAACTAATCGCTGGCGATGCGAGGATGCCGCTACGGGGTACCGACCCGCGAAACTTGCAACGAGACAAGATATTTTCTGCTTTTCCGGTAAAAGATGGCGAGCATTTAGAGGGTTATCTCTACGCGATTTTAGGCGGTCAGAAGTATGACGAGCTGGCCCAGGACATTCGTGGCAGTTATGTGCAGGCGATCAGTCAGGGAGCGTTGCTGGCGATTATTCTAGCTGCTTTTCTAACCGGAATGCTGGTGTTTTCTCTGATGACCAGGCGCTTATCCCAGCTGACACGGGATGTGACTAAATTTAGTGACAGTAATTTTGATCCACAGATGGTGATCGCCGAGCGTGATGATAATGCCACTACAGGAGGCGATGAAATTCAACAGTTACGTTTAGCTTTCGGTCGGATGGCTGCAAAAATTCGCGAACAGTTTGAACGCCTCAGGGAAATCGACCGATTACGTCGTGAACTGGTAACCAATGTTTCACACGATCTACGCACCCCCTTGGCTTCTATGCATGGCTATGTAGACACACTATTGCTGAAAAATGACAGCCTCAGTGCTACACAACGGCAGGATTATTTAAAGATCACGCGCAAACATACTCAACGACTTGGGCAACTGATTGGCGACTTGTTTGACCTTTCTCGCTTGGAGGCCCATAGCATCGCGCCAGTCTCTGAATACTTCTCACTAGCTGAACTGCTCCAGGATGTCACCCGTGAATTCGATTTGGAGGCCACTCAAAAGGGTGTTCAAATTCTGATAAAGGGTGGCCGGCACGACTCCATGGTGTACGCGGATATTGGTTTGATTCAGCGTGTATTAGAAAATTTGATTCGTAATGCCCTGAAATATACCCCGTCCGGTGGGCAGATAAATATTGGTTTAAAGCGCCAGAGTAACAGCCTTAAAGTTGCAGTTGTTGATACTGGCTGCGGAATTCCAGAAGATGAACTGGAGCATGTTTTTGATCGTTATTATCATGGCCGGAATCAAGGGGAAGGTGAGGATGAGTCGACTGGGTTGGGATTAGCTATTGTTAGCAAAATCCTTGATCTTCATGGTAGCCGTATTCAGGTACAGAGCAGTATAAAACAGGGCACCAGTTTTGAATTTCAGCTTCCAATTGAAGCAGCAGCATAGGTAATTGTATGTTTTTTGCTGTAATAATTACGGCGTTAAACTGGTGTGCTGGCATGAGTGATTGCACCTTATAAGTGGGCCAATAACCAAAACATGTTAAGATTTCCAAACTTATTAATAAATTGGAAATCTAGTCACTAACAAGGTATCATTAACGGCTACTGGGGATAAGCTTGCCACAATCATTTCTAAGGATAGAAATGAGTATGAAAACAGGAGTTAAAAGAGATGTGCCCCGATAAGCTACGCTTATGTCAATTTATTCAATCCATTTTCAAACGCACCCTCGTTAGCATTGTCACTTTTACATTGCTCACTCAGCCTGTTATTGCTGACCCCCACCCAAATATGTTCCTTAACCAGGACGAAATTGATGCAATTAACGTTAAAGTTATTGCTGGTGCAGAGCCCTGGTCTAGCGCTTACGATGAAGTCATACAGACAGCTGATTCGGCCTTGAGCCAGTCGCTACTGAGTGTAACTTTCCAGGGCAGCAGCAGCAATCAATATTACTCTGAAAAACCTTATTGTGGGTGGCCATCGCCGCCTGCACCCGCAAATGGTTGCATTGACGGAAAGGTTAATCCGAGCCAGGACCGACTAGATTATGTAGCAGCGATTAAGTTGGGCAATGCGGTGCGGGATTTGGGTATGGCCTATGCATTCACAGGCGAGGCTGAATATGCCGAAAAAGCGATCGACTTTATACGGGTTTGGTCATTGGATGCAGGTACACGTATGGTACCCACTTCATCGACAACTGGTGGTGGTGGTCGTATCGAGATATTTATTACAATGCCAGGTTATTTTTATGGTGCGGACTTGATCTGGAATTATGCGGGATGGGATCCTGTTGAAAAGTCTGCTTTTGCCGATTGGGCAGCAACATTAGGTAACCACGCCAGAACCTCCGGTGTTGGGGTAAACAATTTCGCCAACTGGCGACTGGTTTTGATTGCATCAGTCGGAGCTCTGGTAGATGACCAGGATTTACTGGATTTTGTTGAAACTGAATGGCAGCGTTTATTATCCATACAGATGAATGATTCAGGCAGTGCATGGGCTGGCAGAATGGGTCAGGAATCTGGCAGGGCGAGAGGTTTGCATTATTCTTTGTATGCTATTAATGCCATGATTCAGGCCGCCGAAATCATGCGTCATTATAATGTCAATCTCTATGATTACTTGCATGTATTCGAGAACGGGACAACCTCTGGGCTTGAACTTGCATTAGATTTTATCACCCCCTATGCCATTGATCCACAATCATGGCTTATTGATGGTTACACACAAACTACTTCCATATCACAAGATGACAGTATGGCATTATTTGAATTGGCATATTCTTACTATCAGAAGCCAATATATCTTGATGTAGTTAATCGCTGGAATCGACCATTAGATGAAATCAGGGTTATGGGTATTACCACGCTTACTCATGGCAATTATTTTGAATTGGACTTCTCACCCACTGCCCCAAGCATAACCACACAGCCGCTCTCGCAAAGTATTGAAGAGGGTTCGGCAGTAACATTTAGCGTGAGTGTCAGCGGTAGTGGCCCTCTGCAATACCAATGGTTTCGTAATGATGGCCCAATTGCTGGAGCTAACAGTGCTAGCTATACGCTCGACCCAGTTACTATTGCTGACGATGAATCTAGTTATAACAGTAAAGTAACAAACGGTTTAGGGGATGCGACTAGTGATTATGCGACCTTAACTGTGATTGCAGATACTACTGCGCCGCAGATCGCTGGTGCTGTGGTACAAAGTCCGGTACAGGTGGATGTTGTATTTAGCGAAGCGGTAACCTCATCAAGTACTGAAGCAGCTGCAAACTATCAAATTGACGAGGGCATACAAGTTCTGTCTGCGTCCTTGAACGCAGACAATAGAACCGTACATTTACAAACAGATACCCTTATAGCTG
>CAZEFU010000019.1:0-13606 GCA_964511515.1 uncultured Wenzhouxiangellaceae bacterium | reverse complement strand
TATTCCAATCAACCAGTTAGCTGTTGTCACAGAAGCTGAGGCATATTACCAGAGAGTCTCACATGCAGACCTCAGTATGACCATCAATAACGGCAATACTGATAGCCAGAACATTATGATGTTTGCTGATAGCCGGGTAAAAATTGGCGAGCATCGACATCTGGCCGAGATAACTTTCCGCCGCGAGGAGACCAACGGTATTAGCACCAAAGAGCAGGACTTGCTCAACTACCAATATAATTGGTTGTTTAATGACCCATGGTATACGGGCATTGCCGCAGGCTATGAAAGAGACCCAATCAGGGATCTGGACTACCGGTATTCGCTTACCGCAATTTTCGGCAGAGATATATTTAATGCTGATGGTCGTTTGCTCAGTATAAACTTGGGAGCAGGTTTCGCATCTGAAGAAATCGCAGGCGTATCCGATAGTGGCGCAGTTGGTACCTGGAACCTGATTTATAACCAGGATATCAAAGGTGGTGACATTCAATTCTTTCATAATCAAAACCTTGCTTACCAGTTTTTCGGCAATAACAATACGATCTTCAAAACCAACACAGGTTTTCAGTTTAATTTGATCAAGGATGTCTATGCGAAAGTATCATTCCGCTATGACTATGAAACAGAGCCTGCATTAGGTGCCTCTAAAGATGACAGTACATTGGCAATTGGTATCGGTGCCGAATTCTAGAAACTTATGCTTTTAAGGCCTTGCAAGCTGTAACTCTATCCCGTGCAGCTTAATGCTAGCAGGTAGTGAGCTTTGATTTAAAAGCTCTCTATAAAAAGGCCCAGTCCATACCTTACGCTCGATATCACCAGCTTTGCTGATATCGAGCTGTAATATACTGCGTCTGGATTTCATTTTTTCACCAATCAAGCTGCGCTGCCCGGAACCCAGGGCAGCCATTGAGATTTGCACTAAATTTCCATGAGTACCAGGATAGTACGCATGGTGATGCCCGCTTATATACGCATCTACATTATTCTTAGCTAAAAGCTGTTCTAAAGCAGAATCATTTAGTATCCCGGTTTCCCGGCCTCTTGCGAACGGCCTGATCGGAAGGTGTCCTGCTACTATAATTACTCCAGCACTATCCTTCGCATTCATCTTCAGTGTGTTTTCTAACCACTGTTGCTGTGCCATTGGTTTTAAATGCCCATGTCGAGTGGCATCGAGCCCAATTAGAGTAAGGTTCTGCACGCCCAAGGCCCACTGGAAAACTGAATTTTGTGCCAGCGGCTTAAGATTTGCAGTATTTTTCTGCCAATATTCCTGAAAAACATCGCGCTCTAACTTAAACTTAGGCTGAGCAGATGCATCATGATTACCCGGCACTGCTAGCAAGTGTATTCCGGCCTGGCGTAAAGGTGATGCAACAACAGCATCAAAACTTTGCCACATAGCTTCAAGCTCGGTGCGTACTAATAAATCACTAGTACGCTGGCCTGCGATTAAATCACCTGTAATTAATACTAAATCTGGTTTTAATTCAATTATTCGCTCTACTGCGCGCAGTACTGGTTGACCATAATCAAAGCTACCGTAAGAGCCATTAAGGTCTGAAATAACGATTAACCTCAGCTTACTATCAGCAGCCTGTAGCGTTCCAGTCGAACAGAGCAGAAAGGTAAAAACTATAAATCTAAATACATTAGTCACAACTTAAGCTCTTTGGGCTTACCCTGCCAGTTAGCGCGAATTCTTCTGGCTCAAGATCAAATATCAGCTTTCCACTGTTGCAACTATCTTTTAAGATTGCAGCAGCTGCAACTGTATTTTTCACTATCAGGTCTTTTTGTCTTTGGCTCAAAGAAAAGTTTCCATCCAGGTATTGGAATAGCTCACCTGTGCTGGAAAAATCGGATGCTAGCTGTTGTAACTTTTGATAACTACTAGCTTTATAGTGCCGTTGCTTTTCCAACATTTTAGTAAGCTTGGTGAAATTTACATAATTTGCCTTGCCGCCTGCATCATTATCATTCAAGTAGCTACGTTTGATTCGCTGCGGCTCAAATTGAGCAATATCTGCCGGCACAGACATTCCATCTGTAGGCCTCGATTTCAAACTATCACCATCTTGCCAAAACCAATACCACTGATAGTCAATGTTGCCAATTCTGTCCTGTTGATTAAATATATAGTCAAGCAAGGTAATTTCCGTCAATTCCTGCATCCACAACAACATTTGCAGATCAGAAAAGCCCGAAGCGATAGCTTTACGTAATTGCGGGTTTTTTCTTGCTTGTTCCAGCCCACTTGTAATCGCTTTCTTCAAAGGCAGTTCGCTGCGCAAAGCTAGATAAGGGGGGGTATTTTGAAAATCATTGTTTTGCCCCTTGCCCCAACCCGATTCACGCGTGCCATTAAATTCAGGCTTATATCTATGCCCAGAAGTATCAATTAATATCCCGTAAATAGCACTATTGTCATCAGTAAATAGTTCTTTTTGTGGGTGGTATGTACCAGGGTTCTCTTCTGCCATTTCCAGCTTCAACCAACCAGCATGTAACATTTTCGTTTTAGTGCTCCATTTGCTGCCTTTGTGAGTAACCCTTTTAAGATGCTCTTTTACATCTATGCTGCGTTCTACTGCCGGCGGCACATAAATGAAAGTATCGAAATATCTAGAGAAGTGGTAATACAATAAAGAAGAGTTTGAAAAAGTCGCACTTGACTCAGTGCTATTCATAGTTGATTTAAACTTGGCAACCTTGTGCGCTGGAGTTTTCGCCGTGCCTTTTGTTTTGCTACACCATTGCGATTCAAACTCTATTGCCCTGCCCGCATACTCACTCTTCGCGGTTGAATAAAACACTGTTCCTGGCGAAGTACTCCAAGTTTTTGGGCACATCGCTGTATTACCGTCATATAAATCATATTTGCAGAACTTTTTTTCTGTGTGCTTATCGTCTGCATGATAGGTGCCACCTGGGATTGTAGGCAATGACCGACAGTATTCTAATACCCCGTTTGGTGAGGAGAAGGTTTTATCAACAACCTTAGCAAGGGCTCCAGCAGACAGTAGTGAAAGCATTAATACGATGCCAAGATAAATCGTAATGTTTTTCATATTTGTCTTTTTTGTTGTTATAAGGCACATGCTCAAACTCCTCTACTTATTTAAGTAGTAAAATAATACCGCAAAAGCCAAAATAAATATAATAATCTGTGCCGAGTTGTGCAAAATTAAGGCATTTTGTTGATGAAACTGGCATACTCAAATACAAGATTAATAAGAGGACTCAACAATGAGTATTAGAAGCGCTGCTTTATTAGTAATTTTCCTGTTATTGCCTGCACAAGCGTTGCTGGCAAAATCAAACCAAGCTAACACCCAGGCAATGCCGCCGAGCTATGGGCCTGGAACTCAGATATTTAAAGATCCACGGTATCGTGGTAATGCAGTAGATAAATGCCTTTACTCTCGTGGCGATCGCCAGTGTGGTAAGGCTGCTGCCGATCGTTTCTGTGAATTAAATGGTTACCGCGAATCTATTACTTACGATTTACGCGAGCGCCATGGAAATACATTTTTATTAGGTTCTGAAAGCCAGTGCCGAGGCTCCTCTTGTGATGCCTTCCGCGCTGTTGCATGTCGTCAACCTACTAATTCATCAGGACGCCCTCCGAACTTTCCCCCGAACTTCCCTCCGGGAAATGGTGGATCAGGGCAAGATAATTTCTTCAATAAACCCACAAAAAATGGCTACCAGGTGGATAAATGCCTCTACCCTAACCGTTCTTGCGGGCAACCATCAGCAGATGCATTTTGTCAGACAAAGGGTTATCGACAGGCAGACAATTTCCGTGTAGCCGGTGCTCGTAACAGCATGTATTTGAAAGATGGGCGTACTTGCAACCGAAATTGTGAAGCGATTTATTCTGTTCGCTGCAGCGGGAAAAACAATCAAGGTGGTGGCTCTGGGCAGTCCAAGTTATTTGAGAACCCTGAGTATCGTGGCAACCCAGTCGATGAGTGTCTGAGGAACGGCCGCGACTGCGGCTCAAAAACTGCTGATGCCTTCTGTAAAATCAATGGCTATCGGAGTTCAACATCATACAGAGTAGCCAAAAGCAGACAACGCACCTGGTTGTTGGGAGATGCGCGTTATTGCTCTGGGACTAGTTGTAAGGCCTTACGTAGTGTTCGCTGCGAGAATCGCAATAATAACTCTGGTCAGGAAAGAGACTTTTTCCAAGAACCAAAATACAAAGGCTACCGAGTGTCTCGTTGCCTCAAAGAAGGAAAAGGCTGTGGTAACAAAGCTGCCGATGAATTTTGTCGACTTGAGGGCTACCGCAGTGCCAGCAAGTACGAGCGTTGGCGCGATGCAGGCCCAACTATACGCCTCGGCAACCAACAAGTGTGCAGTAAGCGTTCTTGTGATGCTATCAAGAATGTTCAATGTTCTTATGCACCACCAAAGGACGATAACAATAACAACAATAATAGAGAACAGGTTTTCAGAGACCCAAGCTATCGCGGCTACCCGGTATCTCGCTGCCTCTTCAAAGGCCGCGACTGCGACCAAATTGCAGCGGATGAGTTCTGCCGCGTTAATGGATATCGTGAGGCCTTAGACTGGCGACGAAAAGAAGATATTGGCCCCACTATACGCTTAGGCAATAGCAAGCTATGTGAAAAATGGAGTTGTGACGGCTTTCAGGATGTAGTCTGTAGTCGATAACATAATCAGAGCCTGGATGAGAGACTCTCATCTGGGCTCACATATTCATTTTTTGAGCAATAAACAAGCCTTTTAATACAAGATCTGGAATAACTTCATCAAAAATTTCTGTATCTGCAAATAGACCTGTAAAACCACCGGTACCAATTATCTTGGCATCGTCTCCAGCCAGTTCTTGTTGCTGAATTTGAGTAATAACTTCCCGCATCGCGCCCAAGTGCCCATTAAACAAACCAGATTGAATGCTTTCAGCAGTATTGCGCCCCAGACAAGCATCCGGGCGTACTATTTCAACACTGCCAAGACGCGAAGCACCGCTACTTAAGGCAGACATTGAGAGTTTAAGTCCAGGCAAAATCACTCCACCCTGATAATTCTTGTCAGCACTTACCAGACAAAATGTTGTGGCTGTACCTAAGTCGATAATGATGGCATTTTCATCTGGAAATAATGTAGTCACGGCGATTGCATTGGCAATTCTATCCGCGCCGACTTCCAGAGGATTTCTATAGCTGATCTTTAGTCCGGTTTTCACACCGGCCTGGAGTGTAAATGGATTTATATTGAAATACTTTTGGCAAGCTGCGCTAACTGAATACTGCACTTCTGGAACGACATTACAAATAGCAATATTTTGAATATCCAGTGGTTCAATTTCATTCTCGCTCAATACTCCGCGCAAGAACAAACCATATTCATCTGAGGATGCGCCAGTTTTCGAGCTTTTCCGGAACTGCAGCAATAAATTATCCTTGTCGAACACCCCACCATAAATATGGCTATTACCTATATCGAGACATAAAATCATTTGTTTTTCTCCAACCATTTATTAATTGCTATACCAAGTCGGGCGGAACCAGCGCAATCTTCTCTTGTAACACCCTTGCCTGTGTAGAAGTGAAACTGATGTTGTTGCGCACTTATTTTAGCCATGTCGTTATGCACAACCGCATCGATTTCAGCTTGCTGCAACAACTGCATGACTGCAGCTTGTTGCTTGCCTGAGTTCGCTGTGTCAGTTAACTTAAACCCTATTATTTTAATATCAGGAGTTTTTGACCAGCCACGTAGCTGGCTTATTAGTTTTGGATTGGCTTTAAGAATAATTTTCAAACCCTCACTGCTGGCCAACTTCTCATTCGTGGTTACACGATCACCCTCTGTATTTTGCAACTGCTCAACAGAGTAATCGCTCACAGCCGCTGCGTGAATTACTGCAATATATTCATTCGCCTGCAGTTGTGATTGCAGCAACTGTGCCAGATCAGCAAAATCCAGGTAATCTAAACACTCAATATGATCTGGTTTAATTCCGTGCCGGGCACACAAAGCGGTGACCAAATATCCTTGCTGAGCGAGATATTCTGCAATCGCAGAACCTGTGGCACCGCTACTACTATTACCAATGTAACGAACACTATCTATAGCTTCACGCACACCACCAATAGTTATCAATACCTTGCCCTTATACTCTGGGGCATCTACCATTAACATACTGGCATCAATACTGGCGATAATTTCATTTACTTCGGCAAGACGACCCTTGCCAACTTCACCGCAAGCTAGTTCACCAGTGCCTGTGGGAATGATCTTATAGCCCCAATCAAGTAGTTTATTCAGGCTAGCTTGGGTTGCAGGATGTTCTAACATTCTGGTATTCATTGCTGGTGCAATAAAGGTTGGCTTATTCAAACCGTATGCAGCTAACATTGTGGTAGTAGCCATATCATCAGCTATTCCGGCAGCAAGTTTATTGATCAGATTAGCCGTTGCCGGGGCAATAATAATTTGATCAGCCCAATGACCCAGCTCTATATGTGCCATCTGTTCACCTGCGGCAAAGGTGTTGGTATATATTCCTTCCAGTGTAATCTGCTCTTTATCTGCGGCTATAAAGTGCTGGACGCTCGCAGTCAGTATCACTCTGACTATATCACCACGGCTCTGCCATACATCAATTAATTTAGAGGCTTTATCAACAGCAATCGAGCCTGACATCAAGAGCAATATATTACTCATTATTCAGGCCAATATTATCGATCAAACGCGTACTGCCTAAATGCACAGCTGCCAATCTTCGTTGTTTACCAGAAAAACCCCTATCTGCTACATAATCCACCTTAAAACCATGTGCCGATAATTCTTCCTCGGCATTGCTGGCACTTTCTGCACTTTTAAGTACTTGCGAGAAACTTCCGGCAAGAGATCTTTGTGCTGACGATAGTCTGGCATTTCTGGAACTCATAGCCAAGCCATCATGCTCGCGCATTGTAGTTACTGACACAATCTCTACCGGCATAAAAAATGCTTCCACCATACCCTTGATAAGCTGCAATTGCTGCCAGTCTTTCTCACCAAAGTAAGCTCGTGTTGGCCGCACCAAATTTAGCAAGCGCATAACTACCGTTAACATACCTTCAAAATGACCAGCACGATGAGCACCACAAAGATCAGAACTGAGTTCTGATTCCCTTACCTTATAACGATAATTGTCCAGGTAGATTTCTTCAACAATTGGAATCAGCACAACATCTACTCCTGCTGATTCCAATAATTGCAAATCCTTATCTATTTCGATGGGATAAGCTTGCAGATCAGCCAGCTGATCAAACTGTGTAGGGTTAATAAAAACACTAACCACAGTTAGGTCATTATTTATCAGTGATTGCTCAACCAGAGAAATATGTCCGGCATGTAAGGCCCCCATTGTTGCCACAAAACCAATGCTTTGCCCTTGCTGGTCTCGCCATTGTTGCCAGTCCGCTAATGCTCGCAAAACCAACATCAGGAATACGCCTCATCTGCACTTGGAAATTCACCGCTTTTTGTATCTGCAGAATATTTGTTTACCGCCTCCAAGATCAATTCACCACCATTTAGATAGGTGCGTAAAAATTTTGGTTGGAAATCACCGCTCAAACCAAGCATATCGTGGAACACCAATACCTGCCCATCAACCTCATGACCAGCGCCAATTCCGATTACTGGAATTTTTAATTCCTGACTAATTTTCGCTGCCAATTTAGCTGGCACACACTCAAGCACCAAAGCAAAGCATCCCAATTTCTCAGCTTTATGCGCATCTACAAGTAACTGCTGCTGCGCGGCTGCATCCCTGGCCTGTACCTTAAAACCGCCAAGAGTATTTACCGACTGTGGGGTTAAGCCCAAATGTGCCATTACCGGCACTCCTGACTGGATAATATGTTGAATATACTTCTCGTTACCGGCAATACCTTCGAGTTTGACCGCATGTGCGCCTGCGCGCATCAAGCCAGCCACGGCATCCATAGTATTTTGTAGATCACCGCGATAACTTAAAAAAGGCATGTCAGCAACGATAAATTTATCCACCGCGCCGCGAGCCACCATACGCGTGTGACAAATCATCAGTTCAGTGTCTGCAGGCAGAGTGCTTTCATGCCCATGCATAACCATTGCCAACGAATCGCCAACTAATAGCATATCTATATCAGAACTGTTCAAAATAACTGCTGACCAGTAGTCATAGCAGGTCAACATAAGTATTTTCTCGCCCGCGACTTTACGGGCAGCTAGGTCTAGGATATTCATGCTGCTACCTCGCTGGCATTTATACCATGTTGCTCTCGTGCATATTGCTTGGAGATCTGACGATATATGTTTTCCATCGGCAAGCTCTTGAGTGCCTCCAAATTCGCATCAATAGTAATTTGGTCAGCACGCACCAATGGACCAGTTAAGGCAGAGCGTCCTTGGTGCAAAAAATTCTCCAGATTTTGCCTTAAATAAGCATGCAGAATGTCATCAGGTAAGCCTAGGCGCTGCAAGCCTTCAGCACTCATTTGCTGAATTATCTGACTGAGATTGCCAGCACTCACACAATAGGCATGGTAGAGAGCTTTATCTTCTAGTCTTAAGGAATAAACCGGGTTACTTAGCTGCGGAAATATTTCCTTAAATTGATGTTCAGGCTGTGTGTTTATTTCGCAGATCATGGGAATTGATTTATACACTTCCAGATCATAGTACTCAGACCCGAAAGCCATTAATGGATGCACGCCAGCTAAACCGGAGAAACTATGCGCACCGGAACAGTGAATTATTGTTTTTTCATATAAAAACGTATGCTCGAGCAAGAAACCAGGAATAGCAGAATCACTGATAAGCAACAAAACATGACTAGAATAAGTAAGTTTATCTTTTAAGGAAAGATCAGTAGATGTGCTTGAGCGCTGCCACTGATTAAAATTTATTCCCAAGAGTGAGAAATATTGCGCGAAATGGCGTGCCAAACGGCCGCCACCAATAATGGTGTAATGTGTTTTCATCTTCAAGGTACCTGTCAATAGAGGATCAAGTCCGAAGCTAATTATAACAAATTATTACTTATCTAGCCCATAACCATGGGCAAATTGCAATTCTATACACAAACGGGTATTTATTCAGGCCCTCGACAAAGTAGACTACAACAGCTGCACTAATTATACTCAGCGTAACAATTAGCCACGTATTGAGAAATCATATCTAAATGAATGCCCTCAAATATAGCTTTACTCATAGCCCAAAGAACACAACAATTGTGCCTGCCCTGCTGTTGTTAGTTGCTCTTGCGTCATTTAATCTAAAGGCTGAGGGGATCAATGATAAAAACTGGATTAATCTCTTTTACGCCTCACAAGATCAGCAAGTACGACAATCTATCGTGGATTTGCAAAACTTCTCTGCTGTCCCATTTGATGAATTATATAGTTTGCTTTCAAGCCCACCGCCTAAACCTAGTGGTGCAAAAACCGGGATCATTAAGGCCTACCGGAAAGATAAACGCGGTAAGAAGTTCTATTACGCTCTGGATATCCCTGACAATTACACCTCTTCCCACAAATACCCGTTGATTATATATTTACACGGCGGTGTTTCCCGAAAGCAACCTAAACTCAGCCAAGCAAAATGGGGAATGCATGAAGAACTGGAAACTAATGATGCCATCCAAGTATTTCCCGTCGCATGGGATAAAGCCAAATGGTGGTCACAAATCCAAACAGATAATATACACAGCATAATCGCTCAACTAAAGTCTACCTACTCAATCGATACCAATAAGGTTTTCTTAATCGGTGTCTCCGATGGTGCAACAGGCGGATTCAATCTCGCGGCAACCACACCATCACAATTTGCTGGCTTTGTATCTGTAATCGGCTACCCAGGCGTATTAAAAAACAGCCGAGTTATACTCGGTGAAAATATTTACCCAATCAATATGCGCGCGCTAAAGATTTTAGCTTTTAATACGAAAAACGATTATCTTTACCCACTCGAGCAAATGCGTTATTTTACGAGTGGGTTCAAAGACATAGGTATTGACATAGAGTTGGTAGCCTACCCTGACGGTGGCCACAACATGAAAGCCCTTACGCGCTCTCTGCCCCAGATTCGAGAATTCATCTCAGATACTTCAAGGAATAGTTATCCTAACAAACTTACTTGGCAGTATGAAGACGAGAGCAAGTTGCACAGAGTTCACTGGCTAACCATTCAGGAACTCCTGCCTAAGCAAGATATTAGCCTGCCAGCAGGCCTGAACCCTACAAAAAAACACTCTGGGATGATCGAGCTGCTTAAGACTGGAAACAGCATTGTCATTCAAAATCACGGCGTCAAAAGCTATTCTCTACTGCTGTCACCAGATCACTTCGATTTTAAACAGCCTATTACTTTGATCGAGAATAACAAAGTACTCCATAAAGCCCTGGTTAAACCTAACAAAAAGATATTGTTGGATTACGCAGTGAAGGATTTTGATCCGGCACGACTGTATGCTGTTGAATTATTTATTGAGTAGAATCTTCCGCATACACTAGGATATTTCATCTTGTTAGGCAAGAATCAAATCGCAATCTCTGCCATAATTAATTAAATAGCGCCTATTTAATAAGCTCAGTACGCTGACCAGAAAATTAATTATACTTCTTACTATTGTTTAGAGCAGGAACCTCATGTGTATTTATATTTCGGAACAGTAGTCAGGAATGCCCCGGTAGAACAAGGCGGTAGCTGTATAAGATCGACTGGCAGAATAGAAAAGTTATTCGAAAAGTTCCTATCATTCCTAGCCAGCCAGATCTTAGCCATGACCGCAAACCAAGAGGTAACGTGCGAGGCTGTAGAGGCATTCGCATACATGGTGATAATGTACTTGTGGCTGACTATCATAGCCTGAACATATTTGATCAGAATCTGAACCTGAAGCGCAAGCTGAGTGGAGATTTAATGGTCGGGCTACATGAAATTGATATTAGCGACTCATCGGTTTGGCTCACTTCTACATCACTCGATGCGGTGCTTAAATATCGGCTGGTAGATGGGAAACATGAAGACTCTTATTTGGTCTAGAGAAATGCTCGGATTTTAAGAATCACTCAATACTAGTCCACTGGTATTCGATAAAAGCATCGATATCCGGGATAAATTTCTTGGTAACTCAAGTTTCCGGGGTTCTGGGCACTTACATGTGAATGCAGTGTGCGAATTTAATGGTGAAGTCTACGCACTCTTTCATTCCAAATGCGTAGTGGCAAATCTGAGCAAAAAAACTATCGTAATCAATGATAAGAACCTAAAACATGCCCACAAGCTGAGCATTGAGGATGGTGGGGTGGTTTATGTAAATGATACCCATAGCACTGATGCGCGTGTTTGCATACATGGCTTGGCTTGTTAAATTGCTGCCTGCCGCCGCGCTGATACTTATTGCGTGAGAGTCTGTAGAGATAAAGCTCTTTAACTCAATTCCTGCTCAACCACCGCAGCCAAACCCTGTGCAAGTTGTTCTACCAGAAGCTTATCTTCCCCCTCAACTGTAACCCTAACCAGAGGTTCGGTACCAGATGCGCGCAAAATTAAACGGCCTTTCTCCCCTAATTCTTTCTCAACTTGCTGTGCTGCAGATTTGATTTTTTCATTCCTGTCTAATTGCTCTGCTGCACCGTTACTGACAGCGACATTTAACATCACATGAGGAAACTTATGCATAGCTGCTGCTAATTCGCGTAAGCTTTTTCCAGTTTGCACCAACACTTCCAATACATGCAGCGCAGAAATTATTCCATCACCAGTACTGGTGCGATCAAGGCATAGAATATGGCCGGAGGATTCACCGCCAATAGACAGGCCTTTTTCAACCAGTCTCTGGTGTACAAAACGATCTCCAACCTGAGTGCGTTCAAAGCCAATACCTTGCTGTTTAAGAGACTGCTCCAGCCCCAGATTACTCATTACCGTGCCAATCACATTACCGCCAAGAGTTCCGGCTGCATGCCTTGATGTGGCAATAATAAACAGCAGTTGATCGCCATCTACTAGCTCGCCTTTGTCATCAACCATCAACACCCGGTCACCATCCCCATCAAAGGCAATGCCAAGGTCGGCTTGGTGCTCGAGAACACTTTGCGATAATTTACCAGTATGGGTGGAACCGCAGTCTACGTTGATATTAAGGCCGTCTGGCTGATTGGCTATAGGAATCACCTTGGCTCCTAATTCCCGCAATACTGCAGGGCCGACTTTATATGTGGCGCCGTGGGCACAGTCAACTACTATCTTCAAGCCATTGAGCTGAGTACCGAATGGTAAGGTGCCCTTACAAAACTCAATATAACGGCCTGCAGCATCATCAATTCTTCTGGCCTTACCCATATTGGCAGAATCTACGGTAGTAAATGGTAAATCTATGGCCGCTTCAATTTCAGCCTGTAATTTACCTGATAATTTTTCACCCTGGGAGGAAAAAAACTTGATGCCATTATCATAATATGGGTTGTGAGAAGCACTAATAACTATGCCAGCACACGCATACAGAGTACGCGTCAAATATGCTACTGCCGGGGTCGGCATTGGGCCTAATAAAGCCACATTAGCACCAGCCGCTGCCAAGCCAGCTTCCAGTGCCGATTCAAACATATAACCAGATATTCGGGTGTCTTTGCCGATCACTACAAAACGCTTATCGTTGGCGGCTAAAACTTGCCCTGCAGCCCGACCTAACTTGAGCATAAAATCAGCGGTAATTGGAGCCAGACCAACTCGACCACGAATTCCATCTGTACCAAAGTATTTACCCATAGCTACACCTGTTGTATTGCAATTATTGAGAGTGTATTACCGCATCACAGATTTTCAAAGCCTGTACAGTTGCCGCAACATCATGTGTGCGTACTATTTTAGCACCTTGCAGGACTGCAATGCTGGCTGCAGCTAAACCTGCCGGCATACGTTGATCAACCGGGCAGCCTGTAAGTTGACCTAACATCGATTTTCTGGATATCCCAACCAGCATGGGTAAATCAAAGCTTGCGAAACTATTAAGCTTTGCCAATAGTGTGAGGTTATGTTGTAAGTTTTTACCAAAACCAAAACCAGGGTCCAGCAATAAATGCTTGCGTTTTATTCCAGCCTCACTGGCGGCTCGCAGGCGTTCAGCAAAGAACCAGCTAATATCATCTATTACATCATTATAGCGGGGCTGTACTTGCATACTGCCAGGCTCCCCCAGCATATGCATTAGGCAGATGGGCACTTTAGCGGTAGCCGCAGCCTCTAGTGCGCCGGGTTGACGTAAAGCCCAGACATCATTGATCATCCCGGCACCAGCAGCGACTGCTGCAGTCATAATTTCAGCTTTGGATGTATCTATTGAAATTGGGATATCGATATCTGTAGATATTTTCTCAATAACCGGAATTACCCGATCCAGTTCTTCTTGCAAACTGACTGCCAGCGCGCCCGGGCGAGTAGACTCGCCGCCAATATCAATGATGGCGGCACCTTCAGTCGCCATTAGCCGGGCTTGCCCAAGAGCTGTGTCTTGATTTAGCCATTGGCCACCATCAGAAAAAGAATCACTAGTAATATTTAGCACCCCCATAACCTGGGG